>NZ_JBEYFC010000256.1:0-12424 GCF_040634175.1 Streptomyces sp. NPDC007162 | reverse complement strand
GCGCGGCCTTCGAACAGACCCACCGCGAGGTGCAGGCGCTGCTCGACGCGGACGCGGACCGCGGCGGGGCGCCGGTGGAGTTGCAGTTGGCGGTGCAACCGTTGGTGTAGCCGGTGGTGACGTTGGTGCCGGAGCTGCCGATGGCGTGGTCGACGCTCTGCTGGCGGTTGCCTATGGCGTCGTAGCTGAAGGACTGCCAGTAGGAGCCGGGCGTTGTGGTGAGGGTGCCGGCAGTTGGCGGGTTGACAGTGCAGTTGTTGCCGGTCCAGGCATCCGTGAGCCGGTCCAGGGCGTCGTAGCTGTAGCACTGCTGGTCGGTGACGGTGTTGCCGGTTTCCGACTGCAGGTCGGTGGTGGAGGTCGGATTGCCGGAGGCGTCGTAGGCGTACTTGGTGTCATCGACTATCGGGCCGGGTGCCTGGCTCCGGTCGATGACACGTTCCGTCAACCGGCGGGTCTGGTCGTCGTAGTGGTAGGTGGTGGTCGCGGTCGGGTTGGTCAAGGGACCCTGCTTGACCAGGGAGGGCGCGCCGAAGTCCGTGTAGTCGGTCGAGCTGACATAGCTGCTGACGCTGCCGCTGCTGCTGGCCGTCGGGTTGCCCAGCGCGTCGTGGTCGTAGTCGATGACCTCGCTGCTCAGCCCCTTGGTGGACGGATCGGACTGCGTCGCCAGCAACTGGTCGTTGATGGTGTAGGTGTAGGTCGTCGTGTAGGTCGACGGCAGCGGCGTCTCGGAGGCCGGCAGGGTGATCGTCGTGCCGGTCGGCTCGCCGAGGGCGGTGTAGCCAGTGGCGGCGATCGTGTAACCGCCCGTGGTGCCCTGGACGTAGCGGGTCGATGAAGTCGGAAGACCTATGCGCTTCGTGTCGTACAGCCATGAGGCGAACTGGAAGTTGGACTTCGACTTGTCACTGGCGGTGAGTTTGCGGCCCAGGAGGTCGTAGGTGTAGTCGAGCTCGATCTTCTTTGCCTCGTCGGTGGTGGACACGAGGTTGCCGGCGTCGTCGTAGCCGTAGCCGCTCTTGCCCACGTCTGGGTCGTTCTGAGACCTCTTGCGTCCGAGCAGATCGTAGTCGAACGTCCATACGGCATGGTCGGGGCCGGTCACCTGGTGCTGCTGTCCGGCAGCGTCGTAGCCGTAGGTGGTGGGCGAGGCGGTGCCGTCGGTTGCGGTGTACCCGTTGGCCGCGGTGCCGGAGAAAGTGGGTGCGGCGGTGTACTCGTCGAGTTCGGTGTTCTGGCCGCGTGCGTTGACGACCGTAGTCGTGGCAACGCCGCCCTTGGGGGGCAGGACGGTGGACTTGTCTCCGGTGTAGGCGGTGGTCGTGGTCCAGGTCTTGAGGCCGTTGTGCTCCTCGGTGACCAGGTCTGCGCGGCCCATTGCGTCGTGGTCGGTGACAGTGGCGTCGGGGATGTTTAGCTGGGAGACGGGGACCGGGATATTACGGGGGCTGCCCGCGACGTTGTAGGCGTTGTTGGTGACGACGGTCCAGCCGTGCGAGTCGTACTGGGTGTCGCTGACCGTCGTGCTCGAATTCTCTGCGGTCGCCTGCGTCTGCAGGGGGCGCAGCATGGCGTCGTACAGCGTTTCGCTGGCCGCGTAGCTGCCGTTGTCCAGGAGGGAGTTGGCGGCGACGATCGAGGGTCCTGTCTGGGACAGGCTGTAGGTGTAGGTCGTGTTCGCGGGGGCGCCGTTGGTCCTGCTCTCGTTGGGCAGCCATACCCCGTTGAGGCGGCCGAGGGCGTCGTAGGTGAGTGAGGTGAGTCGGCCGGCCGCATTGGTCTGGGCGGTGGGCTGGCCGCGGGACGGGTCCATGGTGCGGTGGGAGACCTGGCAGTCTTTGGAGCTGGTTGTGGCGGTGGTGCAGGTGGCCCCGGGGGTGACCTGGATGGCTGTGACGATGTCTGTCGGGAGCTCTCCCGTGGCCGGCGTGTAGCTGGTGGCGGTGTTCTGGGAGAGGCTGGCGCCGTTGGGAGCGGTGGAGTGGGGCGTACGTGTGGTCAGTGTGACGCGTCCGTAGCCGTCGTAGGCGACGGAGGATTCGTCGACGAACGCGGTCGCAGTGGCGCCGGTGGAAGCGGACGCTTTCTGGACCAGGGTAACGTCACCGGTCTTGGGAAGCGGCGGGTTCTGCTGGCCGTCCCCGTCGTAGGTGAAGGGGTTGCCGTCGTAGGACGTGCGGACGTCTGAGATCAGCGTGCCGCCAGGCGTGGCCCCGGCTGCGGAACAGTCCTGGTCGGTGGCGATGGTCTCGGCGGGCAGTACGAGGGTGTCCACGCTGCCGGTGATGTAGCGGTTGTACGTGCAGTTGGTGACGTTGTCGGTGGCTGTGGTCTCGCCGCGGTCGTCGACCTGTACGGGCATGCCGGTCGTCGGCTTGCCCAGGGTGGTGTTGTAGAAGGTGTCGGTCTCGGTCTTGCGCCAGCCGTAGGAGACCGCCTGCCGGGTGAGGCTTTTGACGGTGCGGACCATCTGACCGGTGAGGTCCGGCAGGCCGCTGCGGGATCGGGAGGCTGTGGGGCCGATGATGGTGGGCACGGTGACGGTGGCCGTGTTCAGGCTTCCGGTGGCGCCGGTGTAGGTGTCGGATTCGAAGGCCTGTCCGGCCAGCGCATTGCTGTCCGCCACGCTGACGGCGCCGTCCTGGCTGGTCAGCGCCGGCACCGAGCGGGTCTTGCCGCCGGGCAGCGTGTCGCCGTTCATGCCCAGGAAGTAGTAGGTCTTGCTGAGGGTTTTCTGGTCGTAGACGTTGGCGCCGTTGGTCAGATGGAACACGGTGGGGTCACCGGTGGTGACGTCTACCTCCGGGTAGCCCCGGAACTGTCCCCAGGTGCGGTTCTTGGCCTTGACGAGCTCGTTGTCGTCGTAGTGCCAGCCGGGGTTGCCCTTGTAGGCATAGTCCGTCTCCAGCTTGGGCTCGGTGCCGTCCTGATAGGAGTTGTGCTTGTCCTCGGTGACGACCGCGGTGACCTTGTACTTGTAGAACCAGTCCATCCACGGGGCCGGCTGCCCGTCGGGGGTCCAGTACACGGGGAAGCACGACAGTGTGTTGGTCGACGCGAAGGTCTTGGCGGCCGCGTCCGTGGGGTCGTTGGGGTCACTGGCCGGGGCGCTGGAGCAGTTGGGCCGGTCGTAGGTGACGGTGGTCTGGGCGCCGGTCTCGCTGGTGACCGTCTGGATGCGGTCGTGGTACATCAGCGGCATCTGCGGGATCGTGCCGACCCGGTTGGGCAGCTGCAGCGGCGGATCGAAGCTCACCGCAGGCGTGGAGGTGCTGCCCGATGCGCCGCCCAGGGTGTCCAGGCCGGTGTGCTGGATGGAGTCCAGCCACAGGGTGGGGGCGTGGTCGCCGCCGTCGGGGAAGGACTGGGTGAAGCTGTACTTGTCGACCTGCTGGGTCACGCCGCCCGTCTGGATCTGGGTGGTGATCGACGCCAGGCGCTTGCGAGACCAGAAGCTCGGACCGTGGTTGGTGCAGCTCGACGAGCCCGAAATGCAGTTGAGGTCGACCGGCACATCCGGCCAGTACGCGGCGTTGGCGGGGGTGAACTGGCTGTCCGCGCAGGTATTGCCGGAGGGCGCGCCGGCGATGCAGCGTTCGGCGGAGGCGTCGAACACAATCTGCTCCGGCGCAGTGCCCGAGTAGATCGTCGTGGCGGTCATGCCGTAGTCGATGCGGGACAGGGTGCCCCCGCGGGTGTAGGCCACCGCGGTGTCCTTCAGGTCCGCGCCGTAGTAACCGGTCTCCGGCGTGTAGTACCAGGCGGTGGCGTTGCCATGGGTGTCGACCGCGTAGTCCAGGTTGAAGCGGTAGCCCAGCGTGCAGGAGGTGGAGGCGAAGTCGGTGCTGTCCGGGCAGTCGGACACGCCGCTGTGCGCGTGGTACACCGGGACAGTCCACACGGACTTGGTCTCGTCCTTGCCGCTGGACCAGCCCGGCAGGCGGTTGAGGCCGAAGAAGTACTGCACCCCGCCCTCGGTGACCTTGAAGTACTCCCCGTTCTTGGTGCCGTTCGTGCCGTTGCTCAGGTCCTCGATCTTGGTGGTGGAGTTGTCGTCGGCGGGACGGAAGGTCTTGGTCGCGTCGTCGTAGACGATGTCGGTGGACGTGCCGTTCAGCGACAGGGTCAGGATCTGACCCGCCCAGCACTCGTCGCCGTCGTTCTTCGGCGCGCCGGACGAGGAGTCGTCGTCGCACGACTTGTAGGTGCGTTCGACATAGTTCTCCGTCGAGGCCCAGCCGTCGCCCAACCACGAGGACTGGTTGTTCGTCCCCTCGGTGCGCGCGTCCTGGCCAGCGGAGTTGTACGACAGGTCCACATTCGGGGCCACTCCGCCAAGCGCAGGCGGTACGGCAATTGGGTAGCTGTAGGTGAACGAGCCGGTGTTCCCCGAGGTCGACCAGGAACCGCCCGGCGCCAGACTGGTCGCCGAGTAGTCACCAGCCGAGCCTGAGGTGCCAGCGGTCGCGGCCAGAACAACCATGGCGCCGGACGACGCCGTCACCGGCCGGGCGGAGCCGGTGGCACCCGACGACGCCGGACTCGGTCCCGGAACTGCGACCTGCGCGGACAGCGGCGATCCAGGGGCGGTGCGCACCGGGGTCTGAGCCTGGCACTTGGCCAGCTCCGGCGTGGTCAGCGCACAGGCGGGCAGCTGAACCAGGTGGAGGCGCGAGGCGAAGTCACCACCGAAGGCGTAGCGGAAGGACGAGTCGTCCACGCGAAGCGCGACCTTCCCGCTTCCCGGGCTGGTGCGTTGCAGCGTGAACAGCACGCCATGAACACCGGCCGTGCGCGCGGACTTCTGGGCCAGCATTGTCACGCGCATCCGCTGTGACCCGGTGACGGCTGCCGACCGGGGCTGCGGACCTGCGGCAGCACCGAGCAGGACGGGCAGACTTCCGGCCCGTACCTGACTCGCCTTGGCGCTCAGGCTCGCGGAGGCAGCCTCGTTGGGCAGGGTCACCATGGCGCTGCCCGGCGCAGGGAGCTTCGTGTGCCCGCCGGGGTCGAAGTGCCTGAAGGACTTGGGAGTTGAACTGCGTTTGGGCCATGGCCGGGATAGAGGGACCCGTCTGTTCTGCGGTGCGGCGGGAAGTGCCACTTGAGGCTTGGCTGGAGACGCCGCGGCCACGCCCGCGGGTAGCAGGCCCACCACCAAGGCGCCGGCCATCACCACCGCCGTGCGGCGAACTCTCCGGGCAGCCCAGGCCGCCTGACCGCGTCTCCACCCCGAAATCCACGCCATGCCGTACGTCCCCTCCCCCAGCCCCGAATCGCCTAAGTCCCCCTCGACTTGGGTGATTTGAGTGCACATGAAACGGAGGCACACGTCGATCTAGTCCCCCCGCGGAGGATCACGCTACGGCCCGAGATCGACTCGATACGCAAAGTGTTTCCATAGGAAACACAAAGGGATCACCCAGAACGGAACGCAGGTTGACGCCAATGCGTCAAAATCGGGCTACAGACGGCCACTTGGCGATTCATTGACGATGGACCCCGCGCACACCGGCCACACAGAATGCACAGCGGCGCGGGGCCCACGGGGGGAACCGCATGAAATCCGCGAAGGACCCCAACCGCGATGTCCGCTTCTCGCAAAACCGTGCGCGCGTCCAGGCTCCCCACGTCGAGACCGATCGCCACCGTTGTCGCCGCTGCCATGGCTGCCGGATCAATGGCGGCCACGGCACCGGCCTACGCCACAACCAGCGCGCCGACGCCATCACGCCAGGCTGCGTCGCCGAGCGACCGCCCCGAGTCCTCCGCCACGCGGCTCAATCCCACGGAGTCGGCGTCCGCGCAGGCGAAGGCGACCGGTCAACCGGTGACCATCGGCCAGCTCACCGGCACCGGGACCCAGGTGGTGGCCAACCCGGACGGCACCTTCACCCGGACCGATACGTCTATGCCCCAGCGTGTGCAGCAGCAAGGGAAATGGGTCCCCATCGATACCACTCTGCTGCGGCAGTCGGACGGGACCTGGGCCCCCAAAGCCGCCATCACGCACGTGACCTTCTCCGACGGTGGCTCCAGCACGCTGGTCACCATGCACGATGGCGCGGACAAACTAGGCTTCTCCTGGCCGGGCACACTCCCGAAGCCAATTGTCTCCAAGGACACGGCCACCTATCCCGAGGTACTGCCCGGCGTCGACCTGCAGCTGACCGCAGACGCCTCCGGCTACTCCTCGATCCTGGTGATCAAGACTTCCAAGGCCGCAGCTGATCCGCGACTGCAAAGACTCGCGCTCAACACCACCTCGGCCAACCTCAAGCTGGCCGCCACCTCGAACGGCGGCGCCCGGGCCACCGACAAGCACACCGGCAAGACAGTGTTCCACAGCGACACCGCGCTGATGTGGGACAGCACAGGCCAGAAGACAGGGGCCACGGCCCGCGCCCGCATCGCGACCGTCCCAGCGGCACGTGCCGAGCACACCGCGGCGGCCAAGGTCGGCAGGCATCGCGCGCAGGTCCATGTGACCCTCAAGCCCGGCAAGCAGCTGCTCGGCCTGAACACGTCCCTGCTCACCGCCAAGACCACGACCTACCCGGTCTATGTCGACCCGGAGTGGAGCGGCAGGCCCTCCCAACTGGACTGGGCCCGGATCTCCGACAACGGGTGGAACGTCTACAACTCGACGTCCACCACAGGTGCGACCAACGCCCGCGAGGGATGGGACAACAACACCCCCGGCAACGGCGAGCGCGCCCGCACCTACTACCAGATCAACACCAGCGGCATCAAAGGCGCCGTAGTCAGTCACGCCTCGCTGTACGTCAAGCAGCTCTCCGCTGCTTCCTGTTCGGACACCCCGGCCGCCGTCTACGGCACCGACCGACCCGCCGGCTGGGGATCATCCTCGCTCTACTGGGGCCACGAGCCGACCGTGCGCACGGATTCACTGGGCACCACCAATCCCAAGAGCCACGAGGCAGGCACTTGCCCGGTCACCGACGGTGCCAACTCCTGGGTCAGCCCACCAGCGCTGGAGTTCGATGTAACCTCCCGGGCACAGAGCGCGGCGGGCAGCAGCTGGAGCAGCATGACGCTGATGGTCCAGTCGCCCGACATGAACGACGCCTACCAGTGGAAGCAGCTCGCCTACGGCGGCGGCGCCAGCATGTCGGTCACCTACAGCTACCGTCCCAAGCTCAAGAACGGCACGGGAACGCCCACGATCAAGCCATCCATCGTCAGCTCGGGCAAGACGATGACGACCACCCACACCCCGACCCTGTCCGCCCGCGCGGTCAACCCCGACCTGGCAGGCGGCAGCGAACTGGTACGCGTCGACTACCAGGTCTTCAACTCCTCAGGCACCCTCGTGGGGCAGGGCTACGGACCCAACCTGGACTCCAAGAAACGTGCACGCTACAACACCAACGGCAGCGACTGGACGACACCACGCCTGCCTGACGGCACGTACACCTGGAAAGCCACGGCACAGAACGCCGCGGGCTACTGGGCCGGCACCGGCTCCGGAATCTGGACCAAGACTCAGACCTTCACCGTGGACACCAGCGCACCGCCCGCGCCCACGGTGACCTCAAGCCAGTTCCCCGCCAAGCAGATCGGCGCCGCCTTCGGCGACCAGGGGACCTTCGTCCTGGGCAATAACCACACCAACAACGTCACCGGTTACCTGTTTTCTCTGGACGCCACCCTCAGCAACACGGTGTACACCAGCAGCGGAGTCATCCACCTGGTGGCGGGCACGAAAATCACGAAGGGCAACATCTACTACGCCACGTCCGACAACGGCCCCGGCACCGGCACCTCTGCCATCAACGGCAGCGCCTCACCCTCGTTCGCCCCGGGTTCGACCGGACCCCACACCCTCTACGCCAAGGCAGTGGACCAGGCCGGCTCGACGTCCATCTCCCAGACGGCCTACGCCTTCTACGCCGGGACCAGCACCCCGACGTACGCCTACGGCGACAAGATGATCAGTAGCTGGACCGCGACCAACACCGACGGCACCACCACCGTCGTGCCCAAAGCCACGACCACCAGCACGGGCGGCCAAGTGGTCAGCCAACCCGCTTACAGTGGCTATGAATTCGCCGACGGCTACCAGGCCATGCTCGGCAACAAGACCACCACCTCGAAAGTTGTCAGTGGTGACAGTGCCACCTTCAGCTTCGACATCCCCAAGGACGGCCCCTGGAGCTTCGGCGCCAACCTCACCAAGGGCAAGGACTACGGCATCTACCACCTGGTCCTGGACGCGGGCCAGAGTACCCAGTCCACCCTGATCAGCGGCTTCGACGCCTACAACTCCTACACCACCACCCAGTTCCTCAACCTGGGCACTCCCAAGGACACGAACGGCCAACTGCTCACCCTCCGACAGGGCGTGCACACGCTGACCCTCACCCTGACCGGTAAGAATCCCAGCTCGGCCGGGTACCAGGCCGGCGTCGACGTACTGCGCCTCGGCCCAGCACTGACCTGCGCGATCAACGACGCGACCAGCTGTCTGAACAACACCGCCACCAGCACCTTCACCACCACGACCAGTACGGCCGACGCCGACGGCTCCGGCAACAGCATCAACTCCGCCGACCTGACGAGCACTTCGGGCTGGCAGAGCAACAAGACGGTCACCGTGGACGGCGCCACCATCACACTGCCGAAGTTCGGCACCGGCACGTACGACAACATGCTGGCCTCCGGCCAGACCATCACCCTGCCGGGCAGCGGAGTGGTCAACACCGGCGACGCCCTGGTCTTCCTCGCCTTCGCCACCGGCGGCGCCGCCAAGGGCACCGGCGGCACCATCACCTACGCCAAGAACAACTGCGTGGACCAGAACAACCCATTCGAACAGACCTACCAACTCGACACCGTGCCCGACTGGCTCTCCGGTCCGGCCTCCGCGGCATCGCTCAGCCTGGTCCACGAAAACCACAGCAACAACACGCAGACCAGCCCGAGTTCCGGCCCGAAAATCTACGCCGTCAGCGTCCCGCTGCAATGCCCCGGCTCGGTCATCAGCAGCATCACCCTGCCGCTGTTCACCAACGGCGTCCAAGCAGGCCAGCCCACCCTGCACATCCTCGGGCTCGGCCTGCGGCCGATGACCCTCACCGGCGGATCAAGCCCCCAGCACTGGGTCGGCACCTGGGCCTCGGTTCAGGACACCGCCAAGGTGCAGCTGTCCAGCGGCAGTGCCGCCGTCATCAACGGGGGGCAGACGCTCCGTATCCCGGCGCATGTCAGTGTCGGTACCGACGACGGCAACGGCGTACGCATCCACCTATCCAACGCCATGGGCACAACCCCGGTGACCTTCGACGCGGCCTCTGTCGCGCTGCAGGACACCACCGCAGGCGGCGCCACCGCGGACAAAGCCCCGACCCCGCTGACCTTCGGCACCTCCTCCTCCGCCTCCGTCACCATCCCGGCGGGCGGCGACGTCACCAGCAACCCGGTGACCCTGCCCGTCACACAGCAGGCGACCATCCTGGTCAGCCTGCATGTGCCCGGCTCGATGTCCGCGATGCCCGGCCACGCCGTGGCCCAGACCCCCGTCTGGGCCAGCACCGACACCGCCAACCACACCGGCGACACCGCCGCCACCAACTACACGCAGACCACCTACACCGGTCTGCCCTACCTCGCGGGCATCGACGTCACCACCCCCACCTCCGCCCCCACCGGCTCGGTCGTCCTCTACGGCGACCAGAGCGTCAACGGCGATACCGCAGCCGGCAGCGACAGCCCGTACCACCTCAGCGATGCGATCACCGATGCTCTGGTCAACGACACCAACGGGGACAACTCCGTCGACTACGGCGTCCTCAACGCGGGCACCAACAGCTCCAGCCTGAGCAACAACCTGTTGCCCCAGATCACCAACAGCACCACCCCGGAAAACGCACTCAACCCCGTGGACCGCAACGTGCTGGCCCAGGGCAACGTGCGCACCGTCCTCGTCTCCACCGGCGCCGCCGACCTCCTCAACTGCACGAGCAACGCCAACACTTGCGCCTCCAACGTGGAGAACGGACTGGCCTCCCTCAACAGCCAGCTGTCCTGGTACAACACCGACGACAGCCAGACCGGCGTCACCCAGTACTCCAACATCACCGTCTACCTCGCCACCATCCCGCCCTTCACCGCCGCCCACCCGGGCACGGCAACCCAGGAATCCGCGCGCGAGCTGGTCAACCGCTCCCTGCTCGACAACTCCACTCAGGTCATCGACTTCGCCGCCGCCGTGTCCACGGACGGCAACGCGACCTCCCCGACCGTCAAAGCGGCCGACCTCTCAGGCGGCAATCCGTCCAACGCCTACTACACCGACCTCGCCGCCCAGTACCTCAACGACACCAACACCGTGGTCGGCATCCCGCCGAACCTGATCGTCCCGCTCGCCACCGGCAGCGACACCCCCGAGGACAACTGGGAACTGGCCACCGACGGCACCGACAGCAACACGGACAACCCGCTCACCACGATCGGCGGCGCGACCTTCAGCTCCAGCCGCCCCAACGCGGTCAACGCCGGCGCCGGCTCAGCGTCCTTCGACGGCAGCACCGGATTCCTGGAAAGCGACCACACCGCCGTCGACACCTCCGGTGACTACACCATCTCCGCCTGGGTCAAGATCAACTCAGATGTCGGCGCCACCGCCATCTGCCAGGGAACCAGCCAGCACCAGGCCCTCTACATCGGCTACGACAGCGGCAACAAGGGCTGGATGTTCCAAACCACCACGACCAATGACGCCGACGCCGACTTCCCCACCGCGGAGGGAGACAGCAACACCGGCGCCATCGGCACCTGGGCCCACCTGCTGGTCACCTACACGGCCCCCGTCGACGGCGACACCAGTACGGGCGTGATGTCGCTCTACCAGAACGGCACCTTGATGGGGACCGCCACCAACCTCACCCCGCAGTACGACTCCTCCATGCCCCTGACCATTGGCGGCTGCGTCAACAGCCCCGATGCCACCACGCCCTACGCCGCCTTCCCCGGCTCCGTGGCAGACGTCCACACCTACCCGTACGCAATGGCATCGAGCCAAGCGAGCGCCACCAGCGTGATCGTGCCAACAGGTTGGGAGAACGGCATGCCCGAGGACGAATGGAAGCTCGCCGCCAACGGCAGTGACACCGCCACCCTCAACCCGCTCACAGCCTCCGGCAGCGCCACCTACGGCACCGACGCACCGAGCGGGATGGCCGGCAGCGTCACCTTCGACGGAAACACCGGCTTCCTCAAGAGCAAGCAGAGCGCTGTGAACACCCTCGGCGACTACACCGTCTCGGCATGGGTGAAGATCAACTCAGCTCTCGGCACCACCGCCGTCTGCCAAGGCACCACCCAACACCAGGCGTTCTACCTCTCCTACGACAAGGCAAGCAGCGCCTGGATGTTCCAGACGACCACCACCAACGACGAGAACACCGACTTCCCCACCGCGGAAGGAGACAACAACTCCGCACCAATCGGTACCTGGACCCATCTCGTCGCCGCCTTCCGCGCACCGGTCGCAGGAAGGTCCAACACCGGCAACATGGCCCTCTACCAGAACGGCACCCTGGTGGGAACAGCCACCAACCTCAGCCCCCAATACGACTCCTCCATGCCTCTGACCATCGGCGGCTGCGTCAACAGCGCCTCGGCCACGACGCCATACCTGGCCTTCCCGGGCTCCGTGGCAGACGTCCACGTCTATCCGCGCACGCTGTCGGCAACGGAGGTCGGCGCGCTGCACTGACCCCACCGGCCATGAGCCCCGCCGCTCCCACCAGGAGCAGCGGGGCTCACCCGTCGTAACCACTATGGACTGTCGGACGTGTACAGACACCAAGTCGCCCGCGCTCGCAAGCAGGGTCCCCCTTGGGAGGATCGCGGGAGTACGGACAGCGCTTGGGACCGCCTGGGGAGAATCGCCTGCGTAACGCGGGACGCTTCTGAAAGACACCGAAAGGCTCGTGCGTACAGGCGAGAGACGGAAGTTACCGTATCGCCTCAGGTCAGCGCCCCCAGGTAGACAACTTCAAGGAGATGTCTACCCTCCTGCCCTGCCAGAGCTCAGCCCGTTCGTCAAAGAAGCCCCGTTGAACAGCATCACTGCAGCACACCTGGCGCCCCATGAGCAGGAGTTCTCGCCGTCGATTCAAGGATGGCAACGCACTCCACATGATGAATCACCGGAAACAGGGAGGCAACTCCACGAACCGCCTGCTCTACGCCTTACCGACCTGCTCCATAGCGCACCTTGACCGGGTCAAGGTGCGCCACAGCCCCCGTCAAGCACCCTGGTCCCCAAATGGTCCCCAGGAATGATCAAAGGGCCACTTCAGATCCCCTCTGAAACGGCCCCTGACCTGCGACTTCGTAAAGTCGGGACGACAGGATTTGAACCTGCGACCCCTTGACCCCCAGTCAAGTGCGC
>NZ_JBEYFC010000255.1:0-12450 GCF_040634175.1 Streptomyces sp. NPDC007162 | reverse complement strand
GCACCGCCCCACCCTCACAAAACGCGCCCCCACCAGCCCCCACGGGCACGCAAAAAGCCGGGCACCAGTGCGGAGCTTGAGTCCGTCATGGCCGCGACGCTAACCTAAACCTGAAACAAAGTCACGTTCAGATTCAGGAGCCGTCCGTGCCCGAGCCGACCACCGACGAGACCGGGGTCGTGCTGCGCCGTACTCCCCAACAGGCCCGCAGCAAGGCGCGGTTGGCGCGCGTGCTGGAGGCGGCGGAGCGGGTGCTGGTCGCCGAGGGCGTCCAGGCGCTCACCACGACCCGGGTCGCCGCGGAGGCCGGAGTGTCGGTCGGCTCGCTGTACCAGTACCTGCCGGACCGGGACGCCGTCGTCGACGCGCTGGCGGCCGGATACTTCGCTCGGCTGGAGGCCGTGATGGACGACTTCGTCCGCGCGGCGGCCGTCGAGCAGTGGCCCGACCCGGTCGGCGTGCTCATCGACACGTACGCCGCTCTCTACCGCAGCGAACACGGCTTCCGGGCTCTGTGGTTCGGCAGCGGGCTGACCGACCGGACCAGGGAGGCGGACCGCGAGCACAAGCGCCGGATGGCCGAAGGGGTCCGCCGGGTGCTCCTCGCCCTCGGCGTAGCCGACGACACGGAGACGCTCGGCCGGGCCGCCCACGCCGCCGTCCTCACCGCCGACGCCCTCGCCCAGGAGGCCTTCCGCCGCGACGCCGAGGGCGACACGGCCCTCCTCGACGAGGCCAAGGTGATGCTGCGCGGCTACCTCACGGCCATCGCCCGGCGCCGGGAGCACGGACAGGCCTGAGGGTCCCCGGGAGGCACCGGAGCAAACCGTCGCCGCGACGTGGAGGCGTCGCCGCGGCGCGCAGGCAGCCCTGCGAGAGGCGGCCGCGTCCGAAGCCCCTTCTGCCGCGCGACGGGACAGGCGGGGCACCGCCGACGCCTTGGCCTCGCGTGGTGAAGGTGGTCACCGCCGGCACCGTGGCGTCGCGACGGGCGACCCCACGGCGGATGCGCCCCGGCGCCGAGGTCACCGTGCGCGCCGCGGGTGGAGTGCGCGCCGCGTGCGGGATGCGCGTGGTGTGTGGCCGTAGCGCTGCGCGTGGGGTGCCCGTCGTGTGCGGGGCCGTGCTGTCTGTACTCCGGTGAGTTGGGGGGTTTGGCGGGGCGGGGGCCGGATACCTTCGGCACCGCCAGGACTGTCCCCGGCACGGGCAACGGCCCGCGCACGCAGGGAACCGACGCAGTCGCCGTGGTGGCCGGACACCACGGCCCGCAGCCGTTCGAGGAGGCACGTCGCCGATGGCCCGCCCGACCCGCCCCGTACCCGTTCGTCGCACGTCCGCGAACGCGCTGTTCCCCCTCGTCACCCTGGCGGCGGCCCACATCGGCCCCGCCGCCACCTGGCTCCCCGGTCTGCGGCACCGGTTCTTCCCCGGCCTCGCCGGACAGGGGCGCCCCGACCACATCGCCCTCACCTTCGACGACGGTCCCGATCCCGGATCCACCCCGTACTTCCTCGACGCCCTGGACGACCTGGGCGTCCGGGCGACCTTCTTCCTGCTCGGCGAGAGCGCGGTGCGGTATCCGGCGCTCGTCCGCGAGATGGCCGGGCGCGGCCACGAACTCGCGGTCCACGGCTGGACGCACGACCGGCCCTGGCTGCCCGCGCCCGTCCGCGACCGGTCGGAGGTCGTGCGGTCCGTGGCGGCGCTGACCGACCTCGCAGGCCGACGTCCGCGCTGGTACCGGCCCCCCTTCGGGATCCTGACGTCCGGGCGGTGGGCGGCCGCGCACCGGGCGGGACTGCGGACGGTGCTGTGGACCGCGTGGGGCGAGGACTGGACGGCCGACGCCACGCCCGTCTCGGTACGGGCGAGGATCGGAGCCGACCTGCGGGCCGGGGGGACGGTCCTCCTGCACGACTCCGACCGGGTGGCGGCGGCGGGCTGCTGGCGCTCCGCCCTGGGAGCCCTGCCGGAGATCGTGAACGGCTGCCGCGCGGCCGGGATGACGGTCGGGCCGCTCGCCGAGCACCTTCCGGTGGGGCACCGCGGCCGTCTTAGCGCCGGGACGCCGGCCGCCGGTCAGGACGAAGGTCCCTGACCTGGCCGGGGACCTGGCCGGGGAGACCGTCGGGGACCTGGCCGGGGAGACGGTCGGGGACCTGGCCGGGCGAGCACGCGCGCGAGCAGGTCGTCCCGGAACGCCGCATGTCCCGCCGCGATGCGCCGGGCCCGCTCCGGCCCCGGTCCGGTCAGGCGGTCGAGCGAGTCGACCAGGCCGGTCGCGTCGGCCGCGAGGTCGCACAGTCCGAGGGCGGCCATCCGCCGGACCCCCTGCTCACCGTGGCCGGGCAGCGGCCGGTAGGCGACGACGGGCACGCCGGCGGCCAGCGCCTGGACGGCGGTCTGTCCCGCCGCGTTGTCCACCATCGCGGCGCAGCCGCGCAGCAGTCGTGGCATGTCCGTCACCCAGCCGGGCGCGGCCACACCCGGGATCCTGGCCAGCGCCCGCCGCAGCCGCTCGTTGTGTCCGCTGAGCACGACCGGACGGAAACCCCGCTCGACCAGCAGCCCGGCCGTGGCCGGCAGGTCCGAGCCCACCCCCCAGGCACCGGCCGACACCAGCACCGCGGGACGCCCGGTCCCGGGGCGTCCCGCGCGTTCGCGCGAGGTGTCCGCCCCGGTTGCCGTCCCGCCGCCGAAGAAGCGCGGGTCCACCACCGGACCGACCGTCTCCGCCGGTCCGCCGAGCCATCGGCGCACCTGACGGGCGGCATCGTCGGAGACACACAGATGGAGGTCGTTGCCGGGGTGGAGCCACTGCCGGTGCACGGCGAAGTCGACGATCACCACGGTGCTGGGCACGCGCAGCACGCCGGTGGCCCGCAGTTCCCCGGTGAGCTGTGCGGCCAGGTGGAAGACCGGCACCACCAGATCGCAACGGGACCGGTGCACGGACGTCATGAAGGCGTCGGCGGCGAGCCGGGCCAGGGGAACGGCGTTCGGGCGACGGCCGCGCCCGGGGCGGAAGAGCAGGTGGTAGAGGGCGCCGTACGCCCATGGCGCGCGCCGGACACAGGTGCCGTAGAACCCGCGCAGGCCCGCGCCGAGGCCGCGGGGCAGCAGTTCGAGCACATCGACGACCTGTGCCTCCCGGCCGACCGCCCTGGCCCGGCGGGCCAGTTCGGCGGCGACGCTGTCGTGCCCGGCGCCCATGCCGGCGCTGACCAGCAGCAGCCGTTCGGCTTCCGGCGCGGGTCCCGTCTCGGTGCGAGCGGATGCGTGGGCGGCCATGGGTCCTCGGGCGTCAGCGGCGACGTCGCCACGGTGTGGCCGACACCGCGATGAGTGACCCGCGGCGGGCGGCGCCAAACGCACTCGGGTGGTCCCCGCCGACCAGATCGACCATGGTGGACATGGTCGTGGTTCCTGCCGCGCGGGAGACGGCTCCGTCGGCTCCGCCGTACGGCCGTTTCGAAGTCCGGCGCGGCGGATACCCCTCAAAGCGACCAGCCCGCCCGGACGCAGGAGCGGTTCCAGTCCCCACCTGTCCACCAGTGCTGCGAGGCCGTCCATGTCCCACGCCGCCTTCCGAGCCGACACCGCCGCGACGGCCGCGCCCGGGCAGAGCCCGGGGCCGATGGAGCGGGCGCACACCGTGCGCAGGCCCGCGGCCTTCCGGGGTTCCGCCCTGGTCACGGGTGCGTCCTCCGGTATCGGCGCGGCGGTCGCCCGCCGTCTGGCGGCGGAGGGCGGCTGGCACATGGTCCTCAACGGCCGCGACGCGACCCGGCTGGAACGGGTGGCCGCGCAGGCGTCTGCCGTGGCCTTCGCCGCGGACCTCACCGGCCCGCACTCCGACCGGGACTTGTGCGACTTCGTCCTTGACCGGGTCGGCAGGCCCGATCTGCTGGTGGCCTGTGCCGGCGTGGGCTGGGCCGGGGACTTCACGGCCATGCCGCGTTCGGCGATCGACGAGCTCGTCTCGGTGGATCTGCTGGCCACCCTGCACGTAGTACGGCGGCTGGCCCCGCACATGGCCGAGGCGGGCTCCGGACGCATCGTGCTGATCGGCTCCGTGGCGGGCAGTGTCGGAGTACGCGGGGAGGCCGTCTACTCCGCCGTCAAAGCCGCCCTGGGCGTCTTCGCCGACGCCCTGCGGTACGAACTGCGCTCCACCGGCGTGGGTGTCAGCCATGTCATCCCCGGCGTGGTGGACACCCCGTTCTTCACCCGCCGCGGAGTGCCCTACCTGCGCTCCTCACCCCGGCCGGTGGCACCCGAACGGGTGGCCGACGCCGTCTGGAGGAGTGTGCGACGCGGCCGGGACGAGGTGTTCGTGCCGGCCTGGCTCTGCCTGCCCGCCCGCGTGCGGGGCCTGTCCCCCGGGCTGTACCGGTCTCTCGCCGCCAGATACGGATGAGGGGCCGGTGGGTGCGCTCACGGTCCTCCTCGCCCTGCTCGCGGCGTTGTGCAACGCCTCGGCGTCGGTGTTGCAGCGGCGGGCCGCGGCGGAGGACGAGTCCGACAGCCGGCTCGACGCCCGGCAGGCCGTGCGCTGGCTGGGACGCCTGCTGCGACGGCCGTACTGGCTCGCGGGTGCCGGTCTGCTGGCCCTGGCCAGTGTGTTCCAGGGTTCGGCGCTCGCCGCGGGCAGCCTGTCCGTCGTCCAGCCGCTGCTGACCAGCGAGCTGCTGTTCACCCTGGTGGTGGGCAGTGCGGTGTTCCGCCGCCGCCCGGACCGGCGGACGTGGTTCGCGTTCGTCTCCCTCGGGGCCGGGCTGGCTCTCTTCCTCGTCGCGGCCTCGCCCACGGCCGGCCGGACCGCGGCGAGCGGCGGCGCCTGGCTCGTGGCCGGCGGGGTGGTGCTCGCCGTGGTGACGGCCCTGGTGCTGGCGGGCCGGCTGGCCCGCGGCGGGCCGCGGGCCGCGCTGTACGGTCTCGCCTCGGCCATGTCGTTCGCGGTGACCGCCGCGCTGATCAAGGAGGTCGTGGGGAGGTTCGGACAGGGCCCGGCCGCGGTTTTCGGGCACTGGTCGCTGTGGGCGCTGGCCGTCGCGGGGCTGATCGGTTTCACGCTGCTGCAGGCGGCGTTCCGCGCCGGATCGCTGACGGCGTCCCAGCCCGCCCTCACCCTCGGCGACGCCCTCACCAGTGTCGCCCTGGGGTGGGCGCTGTTCGGGGAACGCATCGGGCTGGGGGTACGTCTGGTGCCCGAGATCACCGGCGTCCTGCTCATCGGCGCCGGCAGCCTCGGCCTGGCGGGCGCACCGTCGGTCAGCGGCACGTGGGACACGGTCCCCGACGACTCGGCCGAGCCCGCCGGCGGACAGCGCAGGGACGGGCGTCAGGAGCGGCAGGACGACCGCCGCGAGTGACGGGCGGGGCCGGGCCGGCCGACCGGGGGACGTGGGGGACGTCCCCGACTGGGGACGTGGGCGACGTCCGTCAGGTACGACACGGGCTGCCGGAGCCGCCGTACGGTTCACCGCGGGACACCTCCCTCATGGCAGCCCGGACGCCCCCTCACCCCGGCCGCTCCTCGTCCCCGGTGTCCTGCCCCGGCATGGCCGGATGGCGGGCCAGCACGAAGACCCCCGTGACGACGGCGGCCAGACCCGCCACCTGCCAGGCGAGGGAGGCGCTGTCCGTGTGCAGGCGGTCGCCGAGGAACGCGATGCCGCAGGCGATGCCGACGAGCGGTTCGGCGGCCGTGAGGGCCGGCAGGGACATGCGCAGCGGTCCGGCTTCGAAGGCACTCTGCACCAGCATCAGACCGGTCACGGCCAGGGCCACCACCGCGTACGGCTCCCAGCGCAGGAGCAGGGCGACCACCCCGCGGGTGCCGGCGATGCCGGTGGACACCCGGGTCAGGGCGTCCTGAAGGCCGTAGAGCATGCCGGCCGCGGTGGCCAGCAGCGGCGGTTCCTCGAACAGCGGCAGGTGCCGTGCGAAGCCGATCAGGGCGAGGGCCACGCCGATCACCAGGCCGATGACCAGCCACTGCCGGAAGACCCCCGCGGCGGCCGGCCCCGGGGCGGGGCGGCCGGCCAGGGTGAACGCGGCCACTCCCCCGCCGAGCAGCAGGACCCCGGCCCAGCCGGTGGCACCGAGCCGCTGGCCGCTCAGCCAGCGTGCCAGGACGAACGCGAAGAGCAGGTTGGTGACGAGCAGGGGCTCCACCTGGGACAGGTTGCCCTGGGCGAGCGCGACGGTGCTCAGCAGCTGTCCGGCCACCATGCATCCGATGCCGCCCAGCCAGAGGCCGCTGTGCGCGAGGTCCCACAGGAGCCGGAAGCGCAGGACGTCGGCGGCGGGCGCCCGTTCGGCGGCGTGCTGCTGGAGCACGAAGCCGACACCGAGCAGACATGCGGCGGAGATGCCCAGGACATAGATCATGAGCGTTACCCGTCAAGTCCCCGTCCGCGTGCCGGACTGGTGCTCGTTCCGTGGAGGACGATGGCTCGCCCGCGCCGGGCTCGTCCACGACGACCCGCCGGATCGACCATACGTGACCACCGACCGGCGCGCCCGCCCGCGACACGGGTAAGCGGCCGCACCGGCGGCGCCACTCACCCGGACGGTTCCCCGCCCCGCGGCTCGGCGTCCGGAGGCGGGTCGGGATGTGCGTGGGGCGGCGGGTCGGGATGTGCGTGGGGCGGGGTGTCGAAGTGCACCTGGATCTTCTGGAAACCCTTGAAGACCTCGGTGGCCGCGTACGACCGGTAGGCGCGGCGGTCCGCCGGGCTCAGGTGCACCCGGTCCGTGAAAGGGGTCAGCAGACTCCGCGGCCACAGCCGCATGACGCGTACGGCGCCGGCCTCGGCCGCCAGCAGGAAGATCAGCGCACCCGTGTAGAGCCAGGCGAGCAGCCCGAGGACGATGCCGAACATGCCGTAGGTGGCGGTCGCGCCGCGCAGCACGTGGCTGACGTAGTACGTGCCCACCCACTGCAGTCCCTGCCAGGCGAAGGCGGCACCGAGCGCGACGCCGAGCAGCTGGCGCGGTGGCAGCGTCCGGTGGGTCAGCAGCCGGTAACTCAGGATCAGCAGCAGGGTGTTGAGGAACACGGAGCCGACCGCGGCGGCGATCCAGGCGCCGCCGCGCAGCCGCGCCCCGAACAGGAACGTCTGCGAGCCCGCCACCGAGAGCAGGGTGAACGCGCACAGCCCGAGCGCCAGGACGAGCAGGAACAGCAGGCCCTTGAGCCGTGAGCGGAAGGGGTCCGGGCGGGCGTGCCGCGGCACCGCCCAGATCTTGTTGAGGGCGTACTGCGCGGCCTGTGCGACGCCCAGCGAGCCGTAGACGGTACCCGCGATACCCACGGCGAGTGCGGCCCCGCTGCCGTGGAAGGAGTGGATGTTCTTCTCCAACTGGTCGCCGATGACGGGGAACTCGCGCAGCGCCGAGTCCAGGACCCGCTGCCGCAGGGCCGGGTCGCCGCTGAGGAAGGTGCTCAGGACGGCGACGAGGATCAGGAGCAGGGGGAAGAGGGAGAGGAAGCCGTAGTAGGCGAGCAGGGCCGCGAGGTAGGCGGCCTGGTCGTCGTAGAACTTGTACAGGACGGCGAGCGGCAGTCCCACCCAGCGGTGACGTCTCTGGAAGCCGTCAGCACGCTCGAGAAGTCTCATGGTCCGTCATGCCCACAGGTGACATCAGTCCTTCTGGGAGTCCCGCCGTTCGCCCGTCGTGCACAACCTCGGGTACCCGCGCCGACAGGCCCCACGCGGCCCGGAACCGGCAGCCTTGCCGCGGTGTCCCGTCCTCACCTAGCCTGAATTTGTGCCGCTGATAAACAAAGCCCGATCGCACACCGTCGTGCCGGGTAGCCCCCTCGCCCTCACCCGTCTGCGGATCGCCCTCACCGCCTTCTTCGCCATGGACGGTTTCGTCTTCGCGGGCTGGGTGGTCCGGATCCCCGACATCAAGCACCAGACCCATGCCTCGGTCGGCGCGCTGGGGCTCGCGCTGCTCGGCGTCTCGGCCGGTGCGGTGATCACCATGACGCTCACGGGCCGGCTGTGCCGCCGGTACGGAAGCCGGCCGGTGACGATCGCCTGCGCCGTCCTCCTCTGCCTCAGTGTCGCGCTGCCCCCGCTGACCCACTCGGTAGCGGCCCTCGGCGCGGCCCTGCTCGTCTTCGGCGCCGCTTACGGCGGACTGAACGTCGCCTTCAACAGCGCCGCGGTCGACCTCGTCGCCGCCCTGCGCCGCCCGATCATGCCCACCTTCCACGCGGCGTTCAGCCTCGGCGGCATGATCGGCGCCGGGCTCGGCGGCCTGGTCGCCGGTTCCCTGAGCCCGACGCGCCATCTCCTCGCCCTCACCCTGATCGGCCTGCTGGTCACGGCGGTCGCCGGCCGCACGCTGCTCCGTCACCACATCCCCGTCCTCCACGCCGAGGACCGGGCCGGCGCCGCCCCGCGCCGCCTGGACGGCCGGACGCGCCGGATGGTCCTCGTCTTCGGCCTGATCGCCCTGTGCACGGCGTACGGGGAGGGCGCGATGGCCGACTGGGGCGCCCTGCACCTGCGGCAGGACCTGGGCGCGTCCGCGGGGGTCGCCGCGGCCGGTTACACGTGTTTCGCGCTGGCCATGACGGTCGGCCGGGCGAGCGGAACAAGGCTGCTCGAGCGGCTCGGGCGGTCCAGGACCGTGGTGGTCGGCGGCAGTACGGCGGCGGCCGGCATGCTCCTCGGCTCCCTCGCGCCTTGGGTGTGGGCCGTCCTGCTCGGCTTCGCGGTCACGGGCCTGGGCCTGGCCAACCTGTTCCCGGTGGCGGTGGAGCGGGCCGGCGCCCTGGCCGGCCCGTCGGGCGTGGCGACGGCGTCCACCCTGGGCTACGGCGGCATGCTCCTCGGGCCGCCGGCGATCGGTTTCGTGGCGGACTGGACCTCCCTGCCGACGGCCCTGACGAGCGTGGCGGTGCTGGCGGCGGTGGCGACGCTGATCGGCGCGGCATCCAGGTGAGCGCAGTACACCGCCCAGTCCGACAACCCCGGTCACCGGGACGGTCCTGGGCGGTCAACGCCCTCGGGTACACGGTGGTATTCCTGTTGCGTCAGCGCCCGCGTCATCATGCAGACTCACGGCATGGAGACTGCCGATTTCCTTGAGACCCTGGACCGGGAAGGCCGTTCGCTGGCCGCGGCCGCCGAGGCGGCGGGGCTCGACGCCAAGGTGCCGACCTGCCCGGACTGGCAGGTGCGCGACCTGCTGGGGCACACGGGTACGGTCCACCGGTGGGCCGCCGGTCTCGTCGCGGACGCGCACCCCGGGCCCCGCCCCATACCGGATCCTCCCGACCTCGACGGCGCGGAGCTGATCGCCTGGTACCGGGACGGCCACCGCAGGCTCGTCCAAACCCTGGCCGCCGCACCGGCCGACCTGGCCTGCTGGACCTTCCACCCGGCTCCCGTCCCCTCACCGCTGGCCTTCTGGACCCGCAGGCAGGCCCACGAGACCACCGTCCACCGGTACGACGCCGAGTCCGCGCGCGGCGGACCGATGTCGTCCGTCGCCACCGGCTTCGCGGTCGACGGCATCGACGAACTGCTGCGCGGCTTCCACGCCCGCCCGCGCAGCCGCGTCCGCACCGAGACCCCGCGGGTGCTGCGGGTGCGCGCCGTGGACGCGGACGCGGTGTGGACCGTACGGCTGACGGCCGAGCCCCCGGTGGCGGAGCCCGGTGAGTCCGGTCCGGCGGAGGCCGAACTGGCAGGTCCGGCGGACGAGTTGTACCTGGCACTGTGGAACCGGGTACCGGTGCCCCAGGTGACCGGCGACCCGGAACTGGCTCGGCTGTGGCGAACGAACTCCGGTATCTGACGGCCGGGTTCAGCCGGCCAGCAGCCGGCTCAGCACCGCGCGCTGCATGGGCAGCACCTCACCGTGCAGCGCGCGCCCCTTCCCCGTGAGCGCCACCCGCACCCCCCGCCGGTCCTCCGCACACATGGCCCGCTCGACCAGGCCGTCCTTCTCCAGCCGGGCGACCAGCCGCGACAGCGCGCTCTGGCTGAGATGCACCCGCTCGGCGATCTCCTGGACCCGGTAGCTGCAGCCGCCGTCGGGCGCCGAACCGTCGGACAGCAGGTCGAGGACCTCGAAGTCGCTGGCGCACAGTCCGTGGCCGTGCAGGGCGCGGTCGAGTTCGCACTGGATACGGGCGTGCAGGGCCAGGATGTCCCGCCATTGCTCCACGAGCGCCTGCTCGTGCCTCTTCGCCGACATCTCGGCACCGTAGCAGAGAAGCGGAATTATTGCATCGTAATTAAATGCGCTTGCACTCAATGCATATGCATGTAGTCTCCGCTGTCATGACCTCTCCGCTCACAGCCCCTGCCGTCGCGCCCTCGGCGGTGCGCTGGACCCCCCGGCTCTGGGGCACGCTGCTGGTGCTCTGCGCCGCGATGTTCCTGGACGCCCTGGACGTGTCCATGGTCGGCGTCGCCCTGCCGTCGATCGGCTCCGACCTGCACCTGTCGACCTCGACCCTGCAATGGATCGTCAGCGGCTACATCCTGGGATACGGCGGCCTGCTGCTGCTCGGCGGCCGCACGGCGGATCTGCTCGGCCGACGCCAGGTGTTCCTCGTCGCCCTGGGCGTCTTCGCGCTCGCCTCGCTGCTCGGCGGCCTGGTCGACTCGGGCCCGCTGCTGATCGCCAGCCGCTTCGTGAAGGGCCTCAGCGCGGCCTTCACCGCCCCGGCCGGCCTCTCGATCATCACGACCACGTTCCCGGAGGGCCCGTTGCGCAACCGCGCCCTCTCCATCTACACCACCTGCGCGGCCACCGGTTTCTCCATGGGCCTGGTGCTCTCCGGTCTGCTCACCGAGGTCAGCTGGCGCTTCACCATGCTGCTGCCCGCGCCCATCGCCCTGATCGCGCTCCTCGCCGCTCTCAGGCTGCTGCCGCGCAGCTCCCGCGAACGCGACCACAACGGCTACGACATCCCGGGCGCGATCCTCGGCACCGCCTCGATGCTGCTGCTGGTGTTCACCGTGGTGGAGGCCCCGCAGGCGGGCTGGGCGTCGGCCCGCACCCTGCTGTCGTTCCTCGCGGTCGCCGTCCTGCTCACCGTGTTCGTCCGGGTCGAACGCCGCTCCCCCGGCCCGCTCGTCCGCCTCGGCGTGCTGCGCGCCGGCAACCAGGTCCGCGCCCAGCTCGGCGCGGTCGCCTTCTTCGGCTCGTACGTCGGCTTCCAGTTCCTGACCACGCTTTACATGCAGTCCCTGCTCGGCTGGTCCGCGCTGCACACGGCGCTGGCCTTCCTGCCGGCGGGCGCACTGGTGGCGGTCTCCTCGACCAAGGTCGGCGCGATCGTGGACCGCTTCGGCACCCCGCGGCTGATCGCGGCGGGCTTCGCGTTCATGGTCCTCGGCTACGCCCTGTTCCTGCGTGTCGACCTGCACCCGGGCTACGCGGCGGTGGTCCTGCCGTCGATGCTGCTGATCGGCGCGGCCTGCGCCCTGGTCTTCCCCTCGCTCAACATCCAGGCCACCAACGGCGTCGACGACCACGAGCAGGGCATGGTCTCCGGACTCCTCAACACCTCCGTCCAGGTGGGCGGTGCGATCTTCCTGGCCGTCGTGACCGCCGTGGTCACCGCCGACGCCCCCGCCCACGCCACCCCGCAGGCGGTGCTCGACAGCTACCGGCCCGGGTTCGTGGTGGTCGCCGGCGTGGCCCTCGCCGGGCTGCTGATCGCGCTCACGGGGCTGCGCACCGGGCGTCCGCAGCGGACCGTCGTGATCGCCAAGTCCACCTCCACGGAGGCGGCACGCGTGCCCGCCGCCCGCGACTGACCGGGGGCGCCCTCAAATCGACGCCCGGCGGGGCCTGTTGCTCCGCCGGGCACGCGGCTGTGACACTGGCGGGATGACCAGTCACGGGGCACGACGCGGCCAGGCCGAACGGGACGCGATCACCGTCGAGATCGGATACGCCCTGTTCAGCGGAGTGTTGGCGGCAGCGCTCGCCTTCGGGGCGGTGGCCGGACCCGCCCTGCTGTTCGATCTGCCCGCCGGTGTCGAGCAGGCGCTGCGGCCCGCGGGCACGGTGGCGGCCGCACTGCTCTTCGTCGCCCGGGTGGTGGGCGTGCTCGCACATTTCCGGCGGGCCGGTCAGCCCAGCGAGCCCGGCCAGCCCGGCCGCACCAGGCCCGACGCATAGGCCGGCACGCCCAGTCGGGCCCGGTCGGCCCGCTCCCGCGCCCACTGCTCGCGCCGCAGCCGGACCGGTTCGGCGACGGAGACGATGATCAGCGCCCACGTGGCGACGATCGCCTCCTGGCCGAGGTCCACACCGGTGTCACCCGGTGGGGGCAGCAGCCGGTACAGCCGGAGCGAGATCAGCAGACGGCCGGCCCACGGCATCCCGGGCGCCGTCCAGGCGGCCCGGCGCCCGGCCACCAGCGCGGACCGTGACGCCACCGCCGCGCCGGGGCGCGCC
>NZ_JBEYFC010000254.1:0-12462 GCF_040634175.1 Streptomyces sp. NPDC007162 | reverse complement strand
GCCAGACCCGGAGATCTCTGCCATGCGGCCACCATAGAACCATCAGTCGAAACTGTCCAGGTGAAACTGTTCAGTCCAGACTGAAGATCTCGCGACGGAAGGACACGGGACGGACAGGGGACCTCGGACGGACAGGGGCCCATCGGCCCGGTTGGCTAGGCTGACGGTGTGCGCCTGCTCCTGACCTCCGACACGCACCTCCCGAAGCGGGCCAAGCGGCTCCCGGACCGCCTCCTCGCCGAACTCCCGCGCGCTGACGTCGTGATCCACGCCGGGGACTGGGTCGACGAGGCCACCCTCGACCTGCTGGAGACCCGCAGCCGCCGCCTCATCGGCGTGTACGGCAACAACGACGGCCCGGGCCTGCGCGCCCGGCTCCCCGAGGTGGCGTACGCCGACCTGGGCGGCCTGCGCCTCGGCGTGATCCACGAGACCGGTGCCGCCCACGGCCGTGAGGCCCGCTGCGCCGCCCACTTCCCGGACCTGGACGTCCTGGTCTTCGGGCACAGCCACATCCCCTGGGACACCACCGCCCCGGGCGGGCTGCGGTTGCTCAACCCCGGCTCACCCACCGACCGCCGCCGCCAGCCCCACTGCACCTACCTGACCGCGACCGTCGCCGACGGCACCCTCACCGAGGTCACCCTGCACCGGCTGCCGCCCCGCTGACAGGGGTGCGGCTCCTCGTCGACGTGGCGCCGCCCGCCCTCGGCGCCGGCGCGGCGCAACGGCACCTGGTGGTGCAGTTCCTCGCGCACCGCGCCTGCGGCTCACCCGGCGCCGGCCGGGTGGATGGCGCCGCCGGTCGTCGTCAGGGGTGCGCCGCTGCCGCCCCAGCGCAGCGCGACGATCTCGGCGGCCACGGACACGGCGACCTCCTCGGGCGTACGGGCGCCGAGGTCGAGGCCCAACGGGGAGCGCAGCCTGGACAGTTGCGCCTCGGTGAGACCGGCCCCGGTCAGCCGGGCGAGGCGCTCCTCGTGGGTCCTGCGGCTGCCCATCGCCCCGATGTAGGCGGCCGGCCGGCGCAACGCCTCCTCCAGCAGCGGCACGTCGAACTTCGGGTCGTGGGTGAGGACACAGACCACCGTCCGGTCATCGGTGCCGGTGCCGCCCAGATAGCGGTGCGGCCAGTCGACGACCACCTCGACGGCGGCCGGGAACCGCTTGGGCGTGGCGAAGACCGGACGGGCGTCGCACACGGTGACCCGGTAGCCGAGGAAGTCCCCGATGCGGGCCACCGCGGCCGCGTAGTCGATCGCGCCGAAGACCAGCATGCGGGGTGGCGGCGCGAACGACTGCAGGAACACCGCGACCGCGTCCTCGCGGCGCTCGCCGTGCGGACCGTAGTGCCTCAGCACCGAGACGCCGAGGGCGAGTTCGCCGCGGGCGTCGGCGGTGACCGCGACGTCGAGGCCGCCCGCGCCCAGTGTGCCCGCCGCCCGGTCCGGCCAGACGACGAGGCTGGTGCCGCGCGGCGCGGGCCCGTCCACCACCGTGGCGACGGTCACCGGTTCGCCCGCGGCGACCGACGCGGCGACCGCGCCGAACTCCGGGTCGGACCCGGCGGTCACCGGTCGTACCAGCAGGGTGATCTCGCCGCCGCAGGTCAGCCCCACCGCGAAGGCGTCCTCGTCGCTGTAGCCGAAGGTCCGCAGCAGGGGCTCGCCGCTCGCCACCACCTCCCGCGCCAGTTCGAACACGGCCCCCTCCACGCAGCCTCCGGAGACGCTGCCCACCACCTCGTCGTCCGGGCCCACGGCCATGGCCGCACCGGGCCCGCGCGGCGCACTGCGGCTGACCGAGACCACCGTGGCCAGACCGAACGGGTGCCCGGCCGCGTGCCAGTCGGCCAGCGCCGGCAGGATCTCACGCACCATCCGCTCCTCTCCCGGCCCCTGCCCCGTAGGGAGTGTCGTCCGCTGCCGAAGCGTTAATCCGTTGCGCTCGGGGGACCGGCCCTGCTGCACTGCTCCCGACCCGACGTCACCCGGAGAGGATCACCCGATGCGCGCTGCGTGCATGTCCACCCAGGAAGGAATCCCATCCATGCCGAAGGACATCACACTCAGTGCAGCTGCTCAATCTCGGAATCCTCGCGCACGTCGACGCCGGTAAGACCAGCCTGACCGAACGGCTGCTGCACACGGCCGGGGTCATCGACGATCTCGGCAGTGTCGACGCCGGCAGCACCCGCACCGACACCCTCGCGCTGGAACGGCAGCGCGGGATCACCATCAAGTCGGCGGTCGTCTCGTTCCCGCTGGACCAGGTGACCGTCAACCTCATCGACACTCCCGGGCACCCCGACTTCATCGCCGAGGTGGAGCGGGTCCTCGGCGTCCTCGACGGCGCGGTCCTGGTGGTCTCGGCCGTGGAGGGCGTCCAGGCGCAGACCCGCGTACTGATGCGCACCCTGCGCAGGCTGGGCATCCCCACGCTGGTCTTCGTGAACAAGATCGACCGGCGGGGCGCCCGGGACGAGGCCGTGCTCGCCCAGCTGGCCCGCAGGCTCGCCGTCCCGCTCGTCCCCATGGGGCGGGCCGTCGGACTCGGCACCCGCGCGGCCCGGTTCGTGCCCGGCCCCGGCCCCACCGCGCCCGAGGTGCTCGCGGACCACGACGACGCGCTGCTCGCCGCGTACCTGGACGGCGGTGTCCCGGACGCCCTGCTGCGGGCGGCCCTCGCCGACCAGACCGGACGGTGCCTGGTCCATCCGGTGTACTTCGGCTCCGCCGTCACGGGCGCCGGGGTGCCCGACCTGATCGCCGGCGTCGAGCGGCTGCTTCCGGCGGCGGGCGGCGATCCGGCGGGCCCGCTCTCCGGCACGGTCTTCAAGGTGGAGCGGGGCCCGGCGGGGGAGCAGATCGCCTACGCGCGGATCTTCTCCGGCACGCTCCGGGTGCGCGAGCGCATCCCGTTCGGCGCCGTCGCCCACGCCGGCACCGGGGGAGGCCACGGCGACGCGGGCGGCCTGGGCGACCGGGGAGCCGCAGTGCGGGTGGACGGCACGGTAAGGAGGGTGGGGGCGGAGGCCCGCGACGCCGGGGTCCGTGCGGACGGCGGGGGTGCGGGCGCCGGGGTCCGGGCGGAGGGCCAGGGCGCCGGGGCCCGGGCGGAGGGGCGGGTCACCGGGCTGTCCGTCTTCGACCGGGGTGTCGAGCGCCGGCAGGACAGTGCCGGTGCCGGGCGGATCGTCAAGGTGTGGGGGCTCGGCGGCGTCCGGATCGGCGATGCGCTCGGCCGGCCGGCGCGCGCGTACGAGCAGCACTTCGCACCCCCGACCCTGGAGACCGTCGTCGTCCCGGGCCCCGGCACCGACCGGCGCTCCCTGCACATCGCCCTGACCCAGCTCGCCGAGCAGGACCCGCTGATCGACGTCCGGCACGACGAGGTACGGCAGGAGACCTCCGTCTCCCTCTACGGCGAGGTCCAGAAGGAGGTCGTCCAGGCGACCCTCGACGACGAGTACGGCCTCGACGTCACCTTCCGGGAGACCACCACCGTCTACGTCGAGCGGATCGCCGGGACGGGAGCCGCCGTGGAGTTCAACAAGAAGGACGGCAACCCCTTCCTCGCCACGGTCGGCCTGCGGGTGGAGCCGGCCCCGGTCGGCACGGGCGTCGGCTTCCGCCTGGAGGCGGAGCTGGGCTCGATGCCGTACGCCTTCTTCAAGGCCGTCGAGGACACCGTGCGCGAGACCCTCGCCCAGGGACTGCACGGCTGGCGGATCCCGGACGCCACCGTGACCATGACCCACTCCGGTTACTCACCCCGGCAGAGCCACGCCCACCAGGGCTTCGACAAGAGCATGTCGAGCACCGGCCAGGACTTCCGCGGGCTGACCCCGCTCGTGCTGACCGAGGCGCTGCGACGGGCCGGTACCCGGGTGCACGAGCCGATGCACCGCTTCCGCCTGGAGGCCCCCGCGGACACGCTCGGCGCGCTGCTCCCGGTGCTCACCCGGCTCGGCGCGCTGCCCCGGCGCACCGGCACCGAAGCCGCGCTCTGCGTGCTGGAGGGGGCGGTCCCCGCGGCCCGGGTGCACCGGCTGGAGCAGTTGCTGCCCGGCCTGACCCGGGGCGAGGGGGAACTGGAGAGCGCCTTCGACCACTACGCCCCCGTGGCACGCGGGACGGTCCCCGAACGCGCGCGCACCGATCACAATCCCCTCGACCGCAAGGAGTACCTGTTGAAGGCGACCGGCCGTGTGAGCGGGTGAGCGCCAAGTGCCCGACAGGTATTCAACTTACTCATGAGTCAGAAGTATTGACGGTGTCCGGGAATCACCGGACTGTAATGGGCATGACTAATATCCGGGCGCGTTTGATCGTTGTCCTGGTTGTCCTCTGCGGATTCCTCGCGGTCGCGGGCGCCCCGTCCGCCACCGCAGCCACCCCGTCCGACTCCCTCTGGTTCGACGGCACCTCGCTCACCGTGCAGAACGGCCGTTTCGTCGACGGCCAGGGCCGTGAGGTCGTCCTGCGCGGCTACAACGTCTCCGGCGAGACCAAGCTGGCGGAGAACAACGGCCTGCCCTTCGCCTCCGTCGCCGACGCGAAGAAGTCGGCCACCGCCCTGCGTGCCCTCGGCGGCGGCAACGCCGTCCGCTTCCTGCTCTCCTGGGCGTACGCCGAACCCGTGCAGGGCCAGGTCAGCACCACCTACCTGGCCGCCGTGACCGCGCAGATGCAGGCGTTCCTCGACGCCGGCATCAGGGTCTTCCCCGACTTCCACCAGGACCTGTACTCCCGCTCCTTGTTCAACTCGGGCAGCTGGTACACCGGTGACGGCGCCCCGGCGTGGGCGGTGGCGCTGGGCGGCTATCCCGCCGAGTCCTGCGGCATCTGCCTCTTCTGGGGTCAGAACATCACCCAGAACGCGGCCGTCCAGAAGGGCCAGTACGACTTCTGGCACAACAACTACGGTCTCCAGGACGCCTTCCTGACCACGGCCCAGACCACCATGGCCTACCTGGCCCAGCACCTGACGACGGACGAGTTCGCGGGCGTCGTCGGCTTCGACCCCTACAACGAGCCCTACGCCGGCTCCTACGACTCCGGTGAGACCTCCCGCACCTGGGAGCAGAACCGGCTCTGGCCCTTCTACCAGAAGTTCCGGGCCCGGATGGACGCCGCCGGCTGGACCGCCAAACCCGCCCTCGTCGAACCGAACCTCTTCTGGAACGCCAACATCGACTCGCAGAAGCAGGAGGGCGGCCTGCTGGACGCGGGCACGCTCGGCTCGCGCTACGTCTTCAACACCCACTTCTACGACCAGAAGGCCATCTCCGGCATCCTGATGTGGGGCAACGCCTCCGACGGCCAGTACTCCACCGACTTCGGCACCGTCCGCGACCGTGCGTCGGCCGCCGGGACCGCGGCGGTCGTCAGCGAGTTCGGACACCCGCTGTCCGGTACCACCTCGGGCAAGGCGCCGACCGTCGACAAGGCCATGTACCAGGCCCTCGACTCCCGCCTGCCCGGGTCGAGCTGGTGGACCACCCCGGCCTCCTCGGGCCCGGTCCTCTCCGGCACGCAGTGGCAGTGGGACATCTACAACGGCCGGCACCACGAGCTGATGAACGGCAACGCGAGCAAGGTGCTCACCTCGGGCGACGCCTGGAACGACGAGGACCTCTCGGCCGTGAACACGAACGACTCCGGCACCGTGACACTCCGCCAGGACGCCCGGCTGCTCGACCGGGTCTACCCGGGCGCGACCGCGGGCTCCACCCTCGCCTTCACCTACGAGGACCGCTCCCGGGACGGCTCGACGACCCTGACCTGGAACCCGGTGCCCAGCTCGCTGCCGAACGTGGCCGCGCTGGTCGGCTCCGGCCAGTACGCCGTCCAGGTCTGGCGCTCCGGCAGCTCCACCGCACCCACCGAACTCCACCTGCCCGCCTCCTTCCCGACCGCGTCCACCACCGTCGTCTCCGACCTGGGCACGGCCTACGCACCCCCGGCGTACTCGTCCTCGACCCCGGTCGGCGTGGCGGCGGAACCGGGCGGCACGGGCAGCCGCCGGCTGCTGCTCACCGACTCGGACTCCGGCGTGCTGCACTTCGCGCTGGTGACCAACGGGGCGACCGCGCCGAGTTCCACACTGCTGAACGCGGCCAGGTCGGAACTGGCCGCCTGGGTGGCGGCGAAGTTCTGAGCAACGCTTCGGCCTCCGGGGTCCCGCCTGACCCCGGAGGCCGAAGTGGGTGAGGGCGCGTCAACTCGACGATGCGCCCGTCCAGTCGGCCTGCACATGACCGAGCCGGACCCGCTGCGGGTGGTCGCCGACCGGGACCGAGGTCACCTTCTGGCCGGTGGCGAAGTCGATCGCCGTCACCTGGTCGGCGCCGCTCTCGGAGATGATGCAGTCCTTGCCGTCACCGCTCACCGTCGCCCAGTACGGGGTGGACGCCGGGATGAGCGGACCTTCCTGGAGGGTGGCCCGGTCGACGACGGTCGCGTAGTTGTCCATCGTCCCGGCCACGCACAGCTTGGTGCCGTCCGGCTTCATGGAGATGCCGTGGTGGCGCGAGTCGAGGAGCCAGGTGGTGCGGTCCGTGCTGGTCGCGGGGTTCGCCGGCAGTGTCTTCATGCGGGTGATCTTGTCGCTGGCGATGTCGTACTCGAGGAAGCCGTTGAAGAACGACACCTGGAAGTACATCTTCGAGAAGTCGGGGGTGAAGGCGGCCGGCCGGACCGCGTCCGAGAAGTCCTTCAGGCCGAACGCGTCCAGCCGGGCGCGCATGTCGATCGTCTTGACCTGCTTGTAGGTCGTGGCGTCGGCGATGGTGATGTGCCGGTCGCCCTTGGTCCAGTCCCAGGCCGGGTCGTCCAGTGAGGTGGTGACCTCGCCGATCGACATGTTCCAGATGTACTTGCCGTCGGGGCTGAAGACGTTTTCGTGCGGCTTGTCACCGGTGGCGAACTCGCCCAGCTCCGTACCGGTGTTGATGTCCAGCACCTGCACCTTGTTCGCGGTGGACGCCGACACCGCGACCTTGGTGCCGTCGGGGGAGACGGCCATGTGGTCGGCGCGGTAACCGGCCACCGGGAAACGCCAGTTGATCTTGTCGGTGGCCAGGTCGATGGAGACGACGTCCGCGAAGCTGGGGCGCGAGACCACCACGGACTTGCCGTCCGGAGTGGAGTACATGTCGTCCGCGTACTGGTCGTGGCCCTGGCCGACCTCGTTGCGAATGGACGTGTAATAGATCCACTTGATCGGGTCGGCGTTGATCTCGGCGATCCGCGCGTCCTTGTCGGGGATGACGTTGAGCTGGCCGATCTTGGCGAAGTCGCCGGTGGCGTTCAGGACGGTCGCGGTGCCGTCCCAGTTGTTCCCGACGAACAGCACCTGGCGCAGGGAGGCGTCGGCCGCGGCGGTGGCGGCGGTCGCGGGCGCGGTGACGGTCAGTGCGAGGGCGGCGGCCACGGAGCAAAGGTGCCTGGGTCTGATGGCAGGCATGAGTGCTCTCTCCTCTGATGGGGGTGTGGGGCGCGCGTGCGGTCAGGGGTCACGGAATCTGAACACGGGCGCGTTCAAATGAACTTACTGAAAAGTAAGGAGGGGTGGGCCTACTCCACAAGAGGCGTACACGACAAAATTGGCCAACGGGTGGACGACGGAGGGGGCAGTGTTGGCGGGCAGGCTCAAGGCACCGACGGGTCGCTACGGCGGCCGGTCCGCCGAAGAACGCAAGGCCGAGCGGCATCGGCGGTTCCTGGACGCCGCGCTCCAGCTCTTCGGCGGGGCACCGGGGTTTCGCGCCACGACCGTGGCCGCGCTGAGTCAGCAGGCGGGCCTGTCGACCCGCCAGTTCTACGAGGAGTTCGAAACCCTGGAGGATGTGCTCGCCGCGCTGCACCTGGAGGTGAACGGCTGGGCCGAGGAGGCGGTGCGGGACGCACTCGCCCAGGCGGAGGCGTTGCCGTTGGTCGAGCGGGTGACGGTGCTGTTCCGTGCGTACGCGCGGGACGTCACGTCGGATCCGCGGCGGATCCGGATCGCCTTCGTCGAGATCATCGGGGTCAGTGACCGGCTGGAGGAGCAGCGGCTGGCGCGCCGGGCGCGCTGGGTGGAGCTGATCTGCGCGGAGGCGGACGCGGCGGTGGCGCGCGGGGACGCGGCGCCGCGTGACTACCGGCTGGCGGCCGCCGCGTTCATCGGGAGCGTGAACGGGTTGCTGCACGACTGGAGTGCCGGGTGGGTGGACGCTTCGCTGGATGACGTCGTGGGGGAGCTGGTGCGGTTGCTGGTGGGGATGCTGCGGCCGGAGGGGTGGACGCCGGCGGGCTCGCGGTAGGCGGCGGGCTCCTCGACGACCCGGGGGCGGTGGTGGGTTCACCCCTGTCGCAGTCGTTGACTGCGACCCCGGGCGGCTCTACGTTCGGCGCGCGACACGTTCGGGACATCGATCTGTGTTCGATATCGCGAACGTGTCAGGTCGGACACCCTCGTGCACCCCATGGAGGAGCCGCATGTACCCCCCGCCCATCTCGGCCCGCAGTGGTCTCCTACGACACGTGTGGGCCGCTGCCGTACGCGCCCTCGCCCTGGCCCTGACGGCCGCCGCCCTCCTCTTCGCCGCGCCGGGACCGGCCCGGGCGGCGACGGCCGCGCAGGTCCCCGTGCCCACCGCCCCGATGGGCTGGGCCTCCTGGAACAGCTTCGCGGCGAAGATCGACTACAACGTCATCAAGGCGCAGGTCGACGCGTTCGTCGCGGCCGGGCTGCCGGCCGCCGGCTACCGGTACATCAACATCGACGAGGGCTGGTGGCAGGGCACCCGCGACAGCGACGGCAACATCACCGTCGACACCGGCGAGTGGCCCGGCGGCATGAGCGCCATCGCCGACTACATCCACAGCAAGGGCCTGAAGGCCGGCATCTACACCGACGCCGGTCACAACGGCTGCGGCTACTACTACCCGACCGGCCGTCCCGCCGCCGCCGGCACCGGCAGCGAGGGCCACTACGCCCAGGACATGCTCCAGTTCTCCCAGTGGGGCTTCGACTTCGTCAAGGTCGACTGGTGCGGCGGGGACGCCGAGGGTCTGGACGCGGCCACCACCTACAGGTCGATCAGCTCCGCCGTCACCACGGCCGCGGCCACGACCGGCCGCCCGCTGACCCTGTCCCTGTGCAACTGGGGCTACCAGAACACCTGGAACTGGGCGACGGGCCTCGGCACCATGTGGCGGACCAGCACGGACATCTACTACTACGGCGGCACCGCGTCGCAGTCCGCCGTACTGTCCAACTTCGACCAGACCCTGCACCCGGCCGCCCAGCACACCGGCTACTACAACGACCCCGACATGCTGACCGTCGGCATGACCGGCCTCACGGCGGCCCAGAACCGCACCCACATGGCCCTGTGGGCGATCTCCGGAGCCCCCCTGCTGGCCGGCAACGACCTCACCACCATGACCGGTGAGACCGCCGCCATCCTCAAGAACCCCGACGTCATCGCCGTCGACCAGGACCCGCGCGGCCTCCAGGGTGCCAAGGTCGCCGAGGACACCACCGGTCTCCAGGTCTACGGCAAGGTCCTCTCCGGCACCGGCAACCGGGCGGTCGTCCTGCTCAACCGCACCTCCGCCGCCGCGAACATCACCGTCCGCTGGTCCGACCTCGGCCTGACCGGCGCCGCCGCGACGGTACGCGACCTGTGGGCGCAGTCGAACCTCGGCTCGTACGGCACCGGTTACACCGCGAGCGTCCCGGCCGGCGGCTCCGTGATGCTCAGGATCAGCGGCGGCACGGAGGCGCCGACCACCACGTACAGTGCCTCCTCGACCGGCAGGTACACCGGCGTGAGCGCGGCGAGCACCGGCCTGGACGTCGTCGACGTCGCCTACACCAACACCGGTTCCACCGCCGTCACCGGCACGCTCCAGGTGAACGGCCAGACCACCACGACGGTCTCCTTCCCGCCGACCGGGTCCTCGCAGGGCACGGTCTCGGTCCAGGCCGACCTGAGCAAGGGCTCCGGCAACTCCCTCACCTTCACCGGAAGTTCGCTGCCGGCCCTCGGCTCGATCGCGGTCAGCCCGGTCCCCGGGACCAACGGCACGCTCCTCGTGGGCGGGGCCTCCGGGCGCTGCGCCGACGTCTACAACAACACCATCACCAACGGCACCCAGGCGGAAGTCTGGGACTGCAACGGCGGCCAGAACCAGGCCTGGACGTACACCGCGCGCAAGGAGCTCGTGGTGTACGGCAACAAGTGCCTGGACGCCTACAACCAGGGCACCACCAACGGCACCAAGGTCGTGATCTGGGACTGCAACGGCCAGAACAACCAGAAGTGGAACATCAACTCGGACGGGACGATCACCAACGTCAATGCCGGGCTGTGCCTGGACGCGTACAACGCGGCCACCGGCAACGGGACGTCCCTGGTGCTCTGGGCGTGCAACGGCGGGACCAACCAGCAGTGGAGCCGGAGCTGAGCCGGTAGCCCGGCGGCCGGCGGGCCGCCCCGGCCGGGAGCGGGGCGCCCCTCCCGGCCGCGGAGGTCACACCTGACGGGCGGCAGCCGTCACCGTCTGCTCCAGCAGCACGGCGATGGTCATCGGACCGACGCCGCCCGGCACCGGCGTGATCAGCGAGGCCCGCTCCACGGCGGTGTCGAAGTCGACGTCACCGACGTTGCCCTCGTTGTAGCCCGCGTCGAGCACCACCGCTCCCGGTTTGATGTCCTGGCCCCGGATCAGCCGGGGCCGGCCGACGGCGGCGACCACGATGTCCGCCTCGCGCACGGCCGCCGACAGGTCCCGGGTGCGGGAGTGGCAGTAGGTGACGGTGGCGTCCCTGGCGAGGAGCAGCATGCCGGCCGGCTTGCCGAGGATCGCGCTGCGGCCCACGACCACCGCCCGCTTCCCGGCCGGGTCGACGTCGTACGCGTCGAGCAGCCGCAGGATGCCGCCGGGCGTGCAGGAGACGAAGCCCGGCAGCCCGAAACTCATCGTCGCGAACGACGCGAAGGTCACGCCGTCCACGTCCTTCTCCGGGGCGATCGCCTCGAACGCGGCCCGCTCGTCGATGTGTTCACCGACCGGGTGCTGGAGCAGGATGCCGTGCACCGCCGGATCCGCGGACAACTCCCGCAGTACGTTGACCAGTTCGTCGGTGGTCGTGGCGGCGGGCAGAGGCACGTGCCGGGAGGCGATGCCTGCCTTGCGGCTGCGGTTCTGCTTCATCCGTACGTAGGTGACGGACGCGGGGTCCTCGCCGACCAGCACGGTCGCCAGACACGGCGTGACACCGGTGCGTGCGGTGAGGTCCGCGGCCCGCCGCGCGGTCTCCTCGGCGATCCGGCGGGCGACGGCGGTTCCGTCCATGAGACGGCCCTGGGATGTCTGGGTCATGGGCACACTCCTGAGCTGATTCACGATTGATCGCCCAGGCGCACGGCAACGACAGTGCGGACCGCTCCCCGGTGGTGCTCCACCTCAGCGCCAGTCACGGCCCGCCCCCAGGGTAACCGAGGCGTACGGCGCCGCCTGCGGCAGCGCGCCGCCCGCAGGATCGCCCGGAGCAGCGCGAGCGACCCGCGCGGAGCGCCGCAATGCGTGTGTCCCAGTCCCGCGCGCGCCGAGAAGGTCCAGGTCACGCGGGTGCTGACCTGGACCCTCGCGCCTCGGCCGACTACTCGTCGTCCCATGCCTGGATCATGATCTGCTCGGCGATCTTCCCGTCGCGCAACGTGATCATCGATTCGGCGAGCACCCGGACGCCGTCCGCGTACTCGCAGGACTCGGTGAACGCGGCCCGGTCGCCCTGCACCACACACCGGTCCAGCTTGTGCGTCATGTCCCGGCTGTAGACGTCGTCCAGCATCGCGGCGATGTCCCTGCGGCCGTGCAGGATCTTCGGATGGCTGGGCTGGGCGTTGCGGTCGACGATGCGGATCTCCGCGTCGTCCGTGTAGAGCGCCAGCAGGGAGTTCCCGGTGTTCCCCTCTATGGCCCGGCGCAGTGTGCCGGTGTCGAACGTGGAGCCTGTCGCGGTGCCCATGGTGACCTCCTGCGGGGCCCGCGACCCGATGCGGGAGTAGGCCGCGAGAGCCCCTCACTCCGAGGCTCCTCCGCCCCGGACGGCTCGGCAAACGCAGGCCGGGCGCTCCTCCTGACGGGTGAGGCCGACCGGCTGCCCGTGTCCGGCCCGGCGCCGCAGCCGTTGCTGAGGACATGATCTCAACACGACGTATCGTCGCCGCCGTCGGACTGGCCGTCGGGGTCACCGGCCTTGCCGCGCCGCTGGCGAACGCGGCCGACGCGAGCCCGCAGCACCCGGGGAAGCTCACCGCGCTCGGTGTGCTCGACTCGGTCGCCACCAGCGACGTCCCCGCGAAGTACCGGGGCGCTGTCCGCCGCGTACGTCGCCGCGTTCGCCGGGTCGCACCCCCTGGCCAAGAAGGTCGGCGCCTGGCCGTCCGTCCTCGGCGTGGCG
>NZ_JBEYFC010000253.1:0-12472 GCF_040634175.1 Streptomyces sp. NPDC007162 | reverse complement strand
CGTCGGGAGGGACACCGGCGGCCGGTTCGGCCTGCAGACGATGTGCGAGGGCGGCGGCCAGGCCAACGTCACCATCATCGAACGGCTCTGAGCGGGGCTCTTGCGCCCGTCGGCGCCCTGGCTCGCGGCCGGGGAGCCGACGGCGTCAGGATACGGCGGACAGCCACTTCAGCGTCGCCTGGGCCTCGGCCATGATCCGGTCGACGAGTTCGGCACAGGACGGCAGGTCGTCGATCAGTCCGGCCACCTGTCCGGAGGCCATCACCCCGAGGTCGGTTCGGCCGTCGACCATGGCCGCCTTCAGCAGCATGGGGGTGTTGGCCGCCAGCAGGACCTGGCTCCAGGTCAGGTCCTTGCCGTGTTTCATCGCCAGCCCGTCGCGGACCATGGCGGTCCAGCTCATGCCGGACTCCCGCTTGAACGCCGACGCGTGGCGCACCGCGCGTACCAGAGCGGTGACCCGGCCCGAGCGCTCCAGGGTGTCGACGAGTTCGCTGCGCAGCATCCGGTGGGGCAGGCCGTCCACCTTGGTGGTGACGGTGATGTCCGGCACGCCCGCGGCCAGATAGCGGGCCTTGACGGCGTCCGGGACCGTGCTGTCCGAGGTGAGCAGGAAGCGGGTTCCCATCGCGACACCGGCCGCGCCGTAGGCCAGCGCGGCGACCAGACCGCGCCCGTCGCGGAAGCCTCCGGCCGCGATCACCGGGATGTCCACGGCGTCGACGACCTGTGGCAGCAACACGGTGGTGGCCACGCTGCCCGTGTGGCCGCCCCCCTCCCCGCCCTGCACGATCACCGCGTCCGCACCCCAGGCCGCGACCTTCTCGGCGTGCCGCCGGGCGCCGATCGAGGGCACGACGATCACTCCCGCGTCCTTCAGGCGTGCGATCAGCTCGCGGCTCGGCGCGAGCGCGAAGGACGCGACCCGCACGCCCTCGTCGAGAATGACTCCGACGCGGTCGGCCGCGTCCGAGGCGTCCGCCCGCAGGTTGACCCCGAAGGGCGCCTCGGTGCGGGCCTTGACCTCGCGGACCGCCGTGCGCAGCTGCGGCACGGTCATGGTCGCGGAGGCGAGGATCCCCAGCGCGCCGGCGTTGGCCGCCGCGCTCACCAGCCGTGGCCCGGCCACCCAGCCCATGCCGGTCTGGACGATGGGATGGCGCACCCCGACCAGCGTGGTGAGCGGCGTGACGATCGTGGCATCGCTCATGCGGGCACCTCGCGGTCACGGATGCCCCCCGGGTCGATGACCTCCCGGATCAGGCGCAGTTCGTCGGCGGTCGGTTCGCGGGTGTACGGCACCTCGTCGGGGACGGTGAGCGGGAAGCCGGTGGCCGCCACGATCTCGTCGACCGTGACGCCGGGGTGCCGGGAGCGCAGCCGCATCGTGCGGCCGGGGGTGGCGAAGTCGAACACGCCCAGGTTGCTCACCACTTCGGGGATGCGGTGGTACCGGGTGGCTGAGGGGCCCGCCGCGGCGGCCCGGTCGTAGCCGACTCCGCAGACCATGTCGACGTGTGCGACGAAGACCCGTGGCGAGTGCTTGGGTACCCAGTAACTGGTCGGGTTGTTCAGGGTGTTGACGGGAGCGCCGCGCACACCCAGCAGTTGGCGGCTGGGGTGCGCCCAGTCGCCGATGCAGGAGATGTTCTGGTTGCCGTGGCGGTCGATCTGGCTCGCGCCCATCATCACGTGCCGCCGGCCGGTGGCCACCAGGGCGAGGTGCTGCCGGTAGGGCAGCCAGCCCTCCGTCACCTCGGCGGGGGCACCGACGGCGGGCACGTCGCCGATGAGCAGCGCCTCGCCGTCGGTGAGCAGCAGGTCGGGGGCGAAGGTGAGCTTCGCCAGCCGGGCGCCGATGGTGGGTACGGTGCCCATGGGGCTGGCGAGGATCTCACCGGCGTCCCGCCATGCCTCCGCGCAGGCCACCACGCAGTACTCGGCGCGCGTCGTCGTGTTCGTCGTGGGACTGCTCACGTCTGCTCCTCGTGGAATGCCGTGACCGCGGCCTGGTACGTCTCCTCGTCGCCGGAGAGATAGCGGTCGGTGAACGCCCGCCAGGTCTCCGCATCGCGTGCGGCCTGGACGTAGGCGCGCTGGAAGGCCTCGTCGCGGTCGTAGTCGGGTGCGCAGGAGGTGAAGTGGGCGCCGCCCGGTGTCTGCACCACCCCGTTGACGAAGGCCCGCTTGACCAGCAGTGTCTGCGGAGCGGCGTCCTTCAGCAGGTCGGCGGTGTCGACGATCTGCTCGCAGGAGACGTACGCGGCGTCCGCGGCCTGGCAGAAGAGGTCGTCGAAGTACGGATCGGGGCCCAGGTACTGGGCGTTGCCGTGGGCGTCCGCCCGGTTGAGATGGACCAGGGCGGCGTCCAGGCGCAGGGCGGGCACGGCGACCAGTTCCTCGGCGTCGTCGTAGGGTGAGGTGACCGTGCGCAGTTGGGGGTTGACCCTCATCACATCCGAGCCGAGGCCGGCGCGGATCGGCAGGAAGGGCAGCCGCTGGGCCGCAGCGGTCAAACCCCACATGAACATGGCTTCGTCCAACTCCACCAGCTCGAAGGCACCTCGCTGCCGGGCCGCGGTGAAGTGCGGCTCCAGGGGAACGGAGTCGAGGGTGGCGAAGGCAGCCACCAGTTTGCGGACCTTCCCGGCTGCGGCGAGGAGCCCGACGTCCGGACCTCCGTAGGAGACGACGGTGAGGTCCGTGATGTCGGAGCGCAGCAAGGCGCGTACCAGGGCCATCGGCTTGCGCCGTGATCCCCAGCCGCCGATGCCGATGGTCATGCCACTGCGGAGGCAGCCGACGACTCCCTCGGCGGTCATCGTTTTGTCATTCACCGCTGCTCCCCTCCGCTGACGACTTGGACGCCAAAAACGCGTCCCGGTGGCGGTCGGCGACACCGCTGAGGTTGGCCTCGAAGGTGAAGCCCTGCTCGAAGCGGTAGCTGCGGCGGACGTCCACCGGGTCGATGCCGTTGATCGCGGCCTTGGCCAGGCGGATCAGCAGGCCGTCCTTGGCGGCGATCTCGCGCGCCAGCTCCATGGCGGCTTCTTCGAGTTGCTCACGCGGGACCACCCGCCACACCGAGCCGTGCCGGTGCAGCTCCGCGGCGGTGACGGTGCGCGAGGTGTAGTACAGGGTCCGCATCAGGTGCTGCGGGACCAGCCGGGCCAGATGGGTGGCGGCGCCCAGCGCGCCACGGTCCAGTTCGGGCAGGCCGAAGGTCGCGTCGTCGCTGGCCACGATCGCGTCCGCGTTGCCCACCAGGCCGATGCCGCCGCCCAGGCAGAAACCGTGGACGGCCGCGACCACCGGGACCTCGCAGTCGTAGACCGCGGCGAACGCCTCGTAGCAGCCGCGGTTGGTGCCGATGAGCGCCGCATGTCCGTCGGTGCGCTGCATCTCCTTGATGTCCGCGCCTGCGTTGAACCCGCGGCCGGCGGCGGTGAGGACGACGCAGCGCACCTTGGGGTCGGCGCCGGCCGCGCGTACTGCCGCGGCCAAGTCGTACCAGCCCTGCACGGGAAGTGCGTTGACGGGTGGGAAGTCGACGTCGACGACGGATATGCCCTCTTCGGGGGCTGTGGTGGAGACACCCATGAGCGGATCAGCTACCTTTCCACCAAACGTTTGTTAGGTATGAAGGTAGCAGCGGAGCGCATTCTCCGGGAGGGCCTCATGGCAGCGGTCATCGATCTGAGCGGAAGTGTGGCGGTGGTCACCGGCGGCACCAGGGGGGTCGGCGCCGGGATCGCACGGGCGCTGCTGGAGGCCGGTGCGGATGTCGTCGTCTGCGCCCGGCACCCTCCGGAGAAGCCGGTGGAGGCGTCCGGCCGCACGGCCCGGTTCCTCCCGCTCGACCTGCGCGATCCTGATGCCGTGACGGCTTTCTTCCAGCAGGTGCGCCGGGAGTACGACCGACTCGACACGCTGGTCAACAACGCCGGCGGAACCCCCTACCGGATGCTTGCCGAGGGCGGGGCGGAACGGCATGCGCGGGTCGTCGGACTCAATCTGCTCGTTCCCCTCACCGCCTCGCTCGCCGCGTACGAGGTGATGCGCGCGCAGCCCGGCGGCGGGTCGGTGGTGATGGTCGGCAGCGTCAGCGGCAGCCGGCCCTCCCCCGGCTCGGCGGCCTACGGGGCGGCCAAGGCGGGCCTGGAGCACCTCGCCAGGTCCATGGCCGTGGAATGGGCGCCGCTGGTACGGGTCAACACCCTCGTCCTCGGCATGGTCCGCACCGAACTGTCCCACCTGCACTACGGCGACGAGGACGGCATCGCCGCCGTCGGCCGCACCGTTCCGCTCGGCCGCCTCGCGGACCCCGCCGAGATCGGTGACGCCTGCGTGTTCCTCGCCTCCGACCGTGCCTCCTACATCACCGGCGCCAGTCTCCTCGTGCACGGCGGAGGCGAACGCCCGGCCTTCCTCGACGCGGCCACCACCAACAAGTGAGCCGCGGACCCATTCACGACGTGAGGATGAACCCCATGAACGGACTGTGCACCGGACGCGTCGCCGTCGTCACGGGAGCGGGGCGCGGGCTCGGCCGCGCGCACGCCCTCGCCCTCGCCGCGGAGGGCGCGGCGGTCGTCGTCAACGACCTCGGCGTCGGTCTCGACGGCACCGGAGGGGCCACCGGCCCCGCCCAGCAGGTCGTCGACGAGATCCGGGCGTCGGGCGGGGAGGCGGTCGCGCACGGCGGCGACATCGCCACCACCGAGGGAGCGTCGTCGCTGGTCGGTACCGCCCTGGAGACGTACGGACGCCTCGACGCGCTGGTCAACAACGCCGGTTTCCTGCGCGACCGGATGCTCGTCAACCTCGACGAGGACGACTGGGACGCCGTCATGCGCGTCCATCTGAAGGGGCACTTCCTGCCGCTGAAGCACGCCGCCGCCCACTGGCGTGCCGAGGCCAAAGCCGGACGGACGCCGACCGCGCGGGTGGTCAACACCAGCAGTGGGGCGGGGCTGCTGGGCTCGCTCGGACAGGGCAACTACAGCGCCGCCAAGGCCGGCATCGTCGGGCTGACGCTGGTCGCCGCCGCGGAGTTCGGACGCTACGGCGTCCAGGTCAACGCCATCGCCCCGGCCGCCCGCACCCGGATGACCGAGGCGGCTTTCGCCGACACCATGGCCGCCCCCGCCGACGGCGGCTTCGACGCCATGGCACCGGAGAACGTCTCCCCGCTCGTCGTGTGGCTCGCCTCCGCCGCCTGCGCGGGAGTGACCGGCCGGGTCTTCGAGGCCGAGGGCGGCCGCATCACCGTGATGGAGGGCTGGCGGCCGGGCCCCACGGCCGACAAGGGCGCCCGCTGGACCCCGGCGGAGGCGGGCGAGGCGGCCGCGAAGCTGCTGGCGGACGCCGAGACGCCGCTGCCGGTGTACGGGGCGCAGTAGCCGCGGGCTCCGGCGCCGTAGGGCTTACCGGGGCCCGCGGCTGTGGCTCGGTGGGCATCGGCGCGGTGCGGCAGAACACCGATGCCACGTCCGTATCGCACGGCCGCGGGCCGCGCCTCGGCCGGCTGCCCGCAGTCAAGCGCGGTCCATGCCCGTGATCCAGCGAACGGCCCGCGCCCGGCCCTACGCGGGTACGGCAGCACGGAGCGGACCGCGGCGGCGATCCTGTCGTCGGCGCCGAGCCGTGGATGCGCGAGCTGTACGTGGACCGGGATTAGGTCACCCGCCCGGCCATCGCGCAATTGCGCATGGAGAGCGCCCGGTATCCCGGTGACTCGCGCCTCACCGCTCCGGTCGAGGAGCTCTCGGCACGCGACTTCAGCCCGGCTCGCCTCGGCCCGCGGGGCTCGGGCTTGTGTGTTCGCCCCCTTGCGGGCGACCCCGGACACCTGAAAGGCGGCCATGCCGTGATCGCAGAAGTCCCGTGGGGAAAGTTCCCTTGCAGAGACGGCGAGTACGCCGGGGCAGCCTCCATGCGCTCGCTTGCTACTCGCCTGTCTCGTTGTCTGAACGATCCATGGCCGGTGGTTGGGTGTAGTCGATGACGACCGGCGCGTTCGCCTCCGTCCGTGCGCGGTCCGACGCCGCCGCGATCTCCTCGTAGGTCCATTCCCTGTACAGGCGCTCCCCGTGGGCATCGGTGATGTCGATGACCACGCCGGTCCACTCCTCGGCGGGCTGTTCGGGGACGAGCCCCAGTTCGTACGTGGCGTCCTGGAGCAGTGATTCGGTGACGCGTATGCCGGTGAGTCTCTCGGCCAGAGCGAGGACCGCCGCCTTCCGGTCGACGTCCGGAGCGCTCTCGTCGCGCTCTCCCTCGGAGGTCAACGGGAAGCCGACTTCTCGCAGCAGGGGGATCAGTTCATCGGGAGTGCTGCCGTCGCGCGCCGAGGGGCCCTCGAACGTCGTACGGAGCTCACCGTCCTCGAACCAGTGGAAGAGGTGGATGGGCTTGCCGCCGTTGGTCGAGTGCGCCACGACCCGGCCGCCCCTCGACAGTGTCTCGACGCACGGCGCGGCAATCCCCAGGCCACCGTCGAAGCCGAGTACGAGTGTCCAGTCGCCGTTCTCGCCCGGAACGCTGAAAGCGCCCGCGACGTAGGACTCGTCCCAGTATTCGTGACCGTCCTCGGCACGGTGAGCCTCGTCCGCCTTGACCAACCCGGCCGTTCCCTCCCCTCTGCCGCGCGGTTCCGCCTCCATCGCGCGCAGTACCTCGCGCGGGGTCCGCCCCCTGATCAGGGTCAGGGTGTATCCGCTCTGCGTCATGTGGCGGAAGAGCGGCGAAGCGCGGATCCAGGCGTAGTCGTGCGCGGTCACCATGTTCATACGGCGCAGTGTGCCTGATGCCTCTGACATCGTCAGCAACATGATCGTGTGATGAGCTGTCGACCTTCAATGACCGGTGCCACACCGGTAGAGGTTCTGGGCAGTGGTGTCGGCGGTTTCCGTGCCGCCGTAGGCGGAAACGGGGACAGGGGTGCAGGAAGACTGGACCCAGTTGGTGATCTGTGCCGTGGCCGTGGCCACCGTGGACCCGTTGCCGCCGAAGAAGGCACCCGTACCCCGGCCGCCGCCCACCAGGACGTAGTGCAGCTTGCCGGAAGCCACGAGTTGCCGGAACTGCGCCTCGGCCGGGAAGGGCGCCTGGCCGCTGAACCCGCCCATCGGCAGGACGTGGGCTCCGGTGCCGAGGATGTACGGGGAGGCGGAGTTCCACCCCGTGGTCGCGAAGACGTACTCGGCCGAACCTTGGTGCGCGGTCGTGTAGTGCAGCAACTTCAGCTGGACCGCGGTGAGCCGACCGTTGGCCCCAAGGCCGCCGAAACCGGCGAAGCCGCCGAAGCCGCTGCGGCCGGCGGACTTTGCCCCCGCCCCGGCACGCATCGCGCCGCCACCCCAGAGCAGTTCGCCGTGCCGACCGCTGGCCGACGTCACCGAGCCGTGACCGCGGTTCGCGCCGGACGGGCCGACCGCACCCATGCCAGTGCTGCTGTACGAAGGGCTGAAGACCTGCACCGCCCACGCGCCCGGCGCGATCAGCACCGATGCCAGGGCAGCCGCCAGCCCGGCGAGAGCGAGTCGGCCGCCGGACGGCGTGCGCACGGAACGGGCCAGCGCCAGCAGGGCGACGGCGGCGAGCCCCAACACGGCCACCAGGGGCGCCAGCCACGGCAGGAAAGAGGGGAACTGGGCCGCGAGGTACACGCTCCAGGCCGCCGTCGCCGCCACCGCGCCCGGCAGCACCCAGGCTTGACGACCGCCGGCCCGGTGGGCACGCCACATCTGCACGACACCACCGCCGGTGAGCGCGGCGAGCGGGACCGCGATCACGCCCATGTAGTACGTATGACCGCCGACGCTGCCCGCGCTGAAAACCAGGAAGTACATGGCCAGCCACGTACCCCACAGCAGGAATCCGGCTCGGATGCCGTCGGTGCGGGGCCGGCCCCGGCGCCACAGCAGACCGCAGATGACGGCGGCGGCGCCGATCGGGTAGAGCCAGCCGGTCTGCGAGGCGAGGGACGTACCGAACATCTTCGACCAGCCGTTCTGACCACCACCGGCACCGCCGCCCTGCCTCGCCGCAGCCGCCTGCGTACCCGTGAACCGGCCCTGGGCGGCCTGCGCGCTCTGGGCATCCTGCGCGACCGTGCCGTAGGCGCGGTTCGTGCTCCCGGCACCGGCGGACGCCTGCCGTCCCTGGTGGCCACCTCCGCCGCCCTGCGTCGCACTCACGCTGCCGGTGGCGGCCGCGCTGATGCCGAGCGAGGAGAAGCGGTTCAGGAAGTTGTAGCCGACGACCATGCTGAACGCGGAGTTGTTGGTGGTGCCGTCCACGTAGGGCCGGTCCTTGGCGGGGGTGAGGCTGACGGCGAGCATCCAGGACGCCGACACCGCGGTCATCACCACGGCGGCCACGCAGAGGTGCGCCAGCCGCTTGCGCAGCGTGTGGGGCGCCGACACCAGATAGACCAGGGCGAGCGCGGGAAGCACCACCCACGCCTCCAGCATCTTGGCCTGGAAGCCGACTCCGACCCATACACCGGAGAGCACCACCGGGCGCAGCCGGCCGTCCCGGGCGGCTCGCTGGGCGGCCTCCGCGGCCAGCAGCATGCACAGGGTGAAGGCCGGGTCCTCGACCGAGGTGCGGAAGAGCCCCACGGCCACCGGCGTCAGCAGGAACGCCGTGTCGGCGATCAGCGCCGCGTCGACCCCGGACCATCGGCGCACCAGCCGGTGCAGCACCAGCAGGCTGGCCACCCCTTCGACCACTTGAGGAAGGGTCAGGGCCCAGGGATGGAATCCAAAGATCCGCGCGGACAGCGCCTGCGGCCAGAGGAATCCCGGCAATTTGTCGAGAGTGATGGAATTTCCCGGATCAAAGGAGCCGAAGAGGAAAGCTTTCCAGCTCTCCGTCATGCTCCGGGCAGCATTCGCATAGAACGTGTGGTACTGGCTGTGATCGATCCCCCAGGTGTAGAGCACGGCGGCAAGCACCGTGATGACCAGCAGCGCAGGGCGCGCGTACGCCGGATGGTCGACGGGAGACCGCCACGGCGCACGACGACCGGCACGGATGAGTGCGGTCGGGTGGAGAACAGTCGTAGACATGCACAGCAGTGTTCGACACAACGCGCGCCCGCAACGCCTATGCACCCCGGTTCAAGGAAATTCTCATGTAAATCAGGAGATCCCTTTAACGGTTCCTGACGGGACTTCAAACTATCAAGATCCGTTCATTGCCTGCCGTCGGGCACGGAGGTAGCTGCCGGGCCGGTTGCCGGATTCCCCGTCGCGCATTGAATTGCCCGCGACCCCGGATCTGCGGACCGCCCCCTCAATCGCCTCCACCGTGATCCGAACGTTCCGCGACGGCCACGCGACCCGTCCGCAAGGACGTCCTGCCGCGCGCCGGGCTGCCGAGAGCCTGCGCGAGGGTGAGGAGGTCGTCGTCCGACACCACCCACAGGCCGTACGTGGCGAGAAGTGCTGCCATCTGCTGTGGCGTCCACAGCGAACGCCACGGCTCGCCCGCTGTGACGGAACTGCCCAGTACCCGTGTCAGCAGCCGCCCTGCGGCCGCCTTCGCAGACGGCGCCTGGTAGTTGACGACGAGTGCACTGCCCGGCACCGTCCGGGCGGCGAGTGCGGCCACCGTGGCGCGCACCTCGTCGCGCGTGAGGTACGGGACGACGCCCTCCCACAACCAGGTCGTCGGCGCGGACGGGTCGTGCCCGGCGGCATCCAGCGCCGCACCGAGATCATCGACGGCGAAGTCGACCGGCGTGAACCGCACCGAACGGGCAACGGGCGCAAGCCCGGCGGCGAGGGGACCGCCCTCATCCGCTCCGCGCAGCGCCTGCGCGGCCCCGGTGAGGCGGGCGCGCTTGTCGTGCTGGGAGTCCGGATGGTCGACCTCCCACACGTCTGTCCGTGCGAGCTCGGGCATACGCCACGCGCGTGTGTCCAGGCCGGCGCCGAGGATCACCAGTTGGCCCGTCAGGCGGGCGCGCAGAGCCTCATCGATCGCCACCGTCCGCACCACGACCACCTCGGCGCACGCACGCACACTCTCGTACACGGTGCGCGCCTGCCAGCCCTGCGGCGGAGTGTCCGCGCGCACCTCGTCCACGGGCCCGCGCTCCGCGTCGCGCAGCAGCCGTACCGCCACCGGATCCGCGAACCGGCCGACAGCGGTCCTCCCGTCCGCGACCGCGCGCCCCTGACAGACCAGCACCGCCGTCCGGCTCGCCGCACGCCCGCTCTCGCTCATGGAGCCACATTCAACACCACGAAAGCGGCGCGGCCGACGAGTCGGCCGCAGTCGCCGTCCATGTCCGTCCGGTGCCGGCGGGCAACTGGACCAGGTGCCCGCCGCGTACTGTCACAGCGTCAGGCCGGGCAGGTCGACCTTGGGCACGTCCGGTACGTTCCCGGATTGCACGGCAGACGCTGCCGACGTCAGCGCGGCGCAGGCGGCATCGACGTCCGCCTGGGTCGCGCAGTCGTCCGCGGTCACTGCGACTCGCTGGCGATCGCCGCGACCAGGTCGGTCTTGTCCGGCAGGGTGACGGCGAGGGCCGGGTCGATCGCCTTGATCGCCTCGTTCAGCGCGACGGCCGCGAAGTAGGCGGTGTCCTCGCTGATGTTCACCGCCGAATAGCCGGAGTAACGCGCCTTGACGCCCAAGGCGTTGACGTACGCCCTCTGGAAGCGTTCCTGCTGTCCTTCCCAGTCCCGGCTGGTCGAGACCCGCGTGAAGCCGCCGCCTCCGGTGGTGTCGCCCGCATACGCCGACACCTTCTTCGCCGCGGTGAGTACCGACGCCAACGGGCCGTACCCGCTGAAGTCCGCTCCTGATGAGGTCACCTTCACGGTGGTCGTGACCGGTGGCAGGCTCGGGTTGGCCACACTGGTGCCGGTGATGGTCACCGTGCCCGCCCCGCGCGCGATCACGAGCCCGTTCTTGTCGACCATCGCCACGTTCTGGTCACTCGACCGCCAGGCGATCCGCCGGTCGTAGGCGTTCGCCGGCGACACCGAAGCCGTGAGCTGCAGCCGGTTCGTGCCGGTCACCTTGCCCGTGTCGGCACTGGTGGACGCAGGCCCGTAGATCGTCGCTTCCGGCGGGCTGAGCAGCTGCAGTCCGGTCGGGACCGTGGACACGTCGGCGACCTTGACGTGGATCGTCTGACGTACTCCGTCGTCGGACAGGCCGCCGTGCTCGACACCGCGCGCGGTGATCGTCACGTTCGCGACCTTGCCGCCGCCGGTGCCGACCGCCTGGAGCGTCGCCGTCCTGCCGGACCCGGTCACCGTCACGACGCGGCTGTTCGAGGACTGCCACGCCACCGTGTCGCCCGGCCTGCCGCCCTCGAGCGCGGCCGTGACGGTGCCGGTGCCCGCTGGGGCGTGGCGGTGCGCCCTGTCGTAGACCAGCGTCGTCGAGTACGTGGACAGCGAGATGCCGGTGACGGTGTGGGCGTGGTCGGTGGTGTCGACCATGACCATGTACCGCTTGCCCTGTTCGGCGTCGAACACGAGCTTGCCGCCCCGCACGTCGTAGTCGACGCGCTCGCCCAGCGTGTTGTCGGCGTTGACCAGCCGGATGACGGGGCGGCCGCCGGCCCACGGGTCGACCAGTGCGATCTTCCCGTCCCGCTTGCTGGTCAGGTCCACATAGGACACCGAGCCCTTGTCCGCGTCGAACGCACTCGACACCTCGACGTCGCCCTTCGCGCCCAGCCGCTCGTAACTCACCGACTGGGTCCGGTCCCAGTTCGGGAACACCGACAGGGTCGTCGGCATCTGGGGCGTGGTGCTGCTCTGCAGCAGCATCGCGTTGACGCCCTCCATCGCGCCGACGGTCTCGACCGCGCCACCGCTGCCGTAGTAGGTCAGGTTGCTGGTACGCACCTTGGCCTTGAGCGCCGTCTTGAACTTCGCCAGCAGGTCCGCGGCCGGCCAGCCCGCGTGCGCCGCGATCGGGAACACCTTGGGGAAGCCGTTGTTCTGGCTGCTCCAGCCGGCGAACCCGGTGGCCGCCCAGGAGTTCATGTACTCGAGCGTGTTGCGGACCTTGCCGAGCAGTTCCGGGTCGCCGTCGAGCTGCTGCACGTTCTCGAAGGGGAAGACCACGCCCTCGAGCTCGACCGGCTGGTCGCCCGGCTCGATCATGTCGACGTGCGCCTGGTTCGGCGACTGGTAGTCGGTGGCCGTCAGCGTCGGGACGAAGTCGTCGTTGTTGTTCGCGGAGAAGACGCCCTTGGGCAGCTCGGCCTCCGGGAACGCCGTGTGGCCGGCCAAGTCCTTCCAACGAGCGACGGTGCCCTGGGCTTCGCCCATCTCCCGGGCATGCGCGGAAAGGAACTTCGACAGGTACTTGATGGCGCCGATGTCGAGATCCGGGTTGATGTCGGCGGCGTCGCCCTCGTGGATCGAGGAGCCGATAGGCCACTGCTCTGAGGGGCGATGCCAAGCCCCAGGGGGCCGTACGGGGGCCGGGG
>NZ_JBEYFC010000252.1:0-12523 GCF_040634175.1 Streptomyces sp. NPDC007162 | reverse complement strand
CGATCACCACCACCGGCACCCCCGCACGCCCCGCGACCGACCTCGGGTACCTGCTCCGCGGTCACCCGGTTCTTCGTGATGGAAGGCCTCGCGAAGAACGCGGTCGGCGAGATCGACAAAGCCTCATTGCGTGCCGATCACGCCGCCCTCCCTGCCCGGTCCTGATCAACTGCACTCAGCGTTCCAGTACACCCCGGTGATCGGAAACCCACTGGTAGGCCGCCTGAACCTGCCTCACCACCCCTGCGTCACGGAGCCGTGCCATAGCGACGTCCCCCGCGTTGGCCTGGCTCTCGATGCCCCGCCAGCACCGGTCCTGCCACCACAAGATCGTGGGCACGAGACGTTGCCGGTCGGACAACTCGTAGCTGTCAACGATCAGCCTCATGCGTCGGGCTGCCTTCGCGATATCGGTGACCGAAGGGCCCAGACCGAGGTACTGCCAGCAGACGTGAGCGATGTCGTGGACCCGCGCGCCCGGCGCAGCAAGGTCCCAGTCGATGAATGCCGTCGGCCGAAGCTCGCCACTGGACACTTGGTAGACCGTGTTCCTGGGCGAGAGGTCGTTGTGACAGACGACCTCTTGGTCTCCGGCCAGCGGGGTGCCGGCGGTCAGGTCGTGGAACTGACGCACGAGCCGGGCGACCGTCACCAGACTCTCGTCGGATGACACAGAAGCGGGTTGGCGCGGCCCCCATGCCACATGCCCAGTCAGGTAACCGAGGACTTCACGACCCTGGTCGTCCATACCGAGATACCGCGGGGCTCCACTCCAGCCACTGGCTTCAAGGAACCTCAGCAGATCACCCACGAACTTCGTGCGAGTCGAGACTGGACGGCGCACCGTGTCTCCGACACGAACGACCGCATTGACGAAACCTCCGGGCAAGGACGACTCAGGCATCCGCTCACCTTGCCTGATCGCTGCCTCCAGCGCTGAATGACTTATCTCGGCACTCGACCGCACCCGAGACAAACTCCACCAAATGATCTACTCCTCAGACTGCCGCTCATAACCAGGGCAAGCACGCCGCCAAACGAACACGCCAGCCCTTTCACCTGCGGATTCAAGTCGGCAGAGGCTCAGTGCTGGCGCCATCCGGCACACCCTGTCCCGTTCCGAACTTCGCCATCTCCGTGACCGATCCGATGACGGATCACATGACAGATCCGCATGCAGCTCGCTGTCCGTAGCGTCGGGCGTGGTCAGCGCACTCGCGCGCGCACCGCGGGAGACGGCATGGCGACCGCGATCATCGAAACCGGAAGCAAGGACAGGACGTTGGCGGAGCCGGTGGGTGCGGGGGTCAAAAGCACCGCTCTTCGGCATCACATGTCTCCGCGACCGGTCCAGGGCCTCGCACCATCGCCATCCAGCCGGCGAAGCATCTCGGCGCGAGCGTGGCCACGACCGCGAGCGCGGCCAAGACCGACCTGGAGAAGAACCTCGGCGCGCGCGGACGTCTTCGTCGACGCGGTCGGGGGCGAAACCCTCGACAAGTCCCTGTGGGTGCTGAAGCCGGACGGGACCGTCATCAGCATCACCGCGCCACCCGACCCCACCTTCGCCCGCTCACCGCGGGACACAAGCGCGCCGTTCGCGCCTGGCCGCCGCGGCCGGTGCCCCGGGCCCCGACACGCTCGCCCGAAACCCCCTGGTGTCGCACGGATCCCGACCTCGACGGCAGCACAGAAGAAGCGGTTGCGATCACCGACTCACCCAGTTTAACATTATGATCATAATTCAATGGTCTCGGCCCTCTCGGCCACACCATTGGCGCTCTGATCTTCACCCTCTTGCCTCACCAGGAACTCTCCATGGACCTCTCCACCAACACCGCTCTCGTCACCGGAGCCAACCGGGGCTTCGGCCGCGCCCTCGCCGCCGAACTGCTCGCCCGCGGCACCACCGTCTACGCCGGCGCCCGCAACCCCGACCAGGTCGACCTGCCCGGCGCCAAGCCGATCGCACTCGACATCACCGACCCCGCCTCCGTCGCGGCAGCCGCCAAGGCCACCGGCGACGTGACCATCCTGGTCAACAACGCAGGATCCTCCACCGGCGCCGACCTGCTCACCGCCGACCTGGACGACATCCGCCTGGAGATGGACACCCACTACCTCGGCACCCTCTCCGTCGTCCGCGCCTTCGCACCCCAGATCGCAGCCAACGGCGGCGGAACGATCCTGAACATCCTGTCCGGCCTGTCCTGGGTCAGCCTCCCGGACCTCGGCGCCTACTGCGCCGCCAAGTCCGCCGAGTGGTCACTCACCAACACCCTGCGCCTGCAACTCGCCGACCAGCACATCCGCGTGACCGGCCTGCACGTCGGCTACATGGACACCGACATGGTCCGGGCCGTCGACGCAGCCAAGTCCGACCCCGCCGACATCGCCCGGACCGCCGTCGACGGCATCGCCGCCGGCGCCTACGAGATTCTCGCGGACAACGCCTCCCGCCAGGCACAGGCCGCCCTGGCCGCAGGCGTCTCCGCCCTCTACCCGCAACTCCCCTGAGAACCGACCGCCCAGGAACCCGCACCGAGCCGGCTCGATGCCGATGCCCGCTGTCGCACTCCATGCCGTCACCCGCCGGCGCCCACGTCCATTGATCCGTCACCAAGTGTCTGCTTAGGGAATGTAAGGAACGCCATGAAACAGCAAGGCAAGCAGCGGGTTCGGGGCGGCAGCGCCGTCTGGGCCGTGGCCATCACCAGCATGGCCGGATTCATCACCGCGCTCGACAACCTGATCGTCACCACCGCACTCCCTTCCATACGCAAGGATCTCGGCGGCGGCCTCGAAGACCTCGAATGGACAGTGAGCGCCTACACCCTCACCTTCGCGGTGCTGCTCATGTTCGGGGCTTCCCTCGGCGACCGATTCGGCCGCCGGAGACTGTTCGCCATCGGACTCGGGATCTTCACCACGGCCTCGGCCGCCGCCGCACTCGCACCGGGGATGGGTGAACTGATCGCCGCGCGCGCGGCGCAGGGCGTCGGGTCCGCGATCGTGACACCGCTGACGCTCACCCTGCTGTCGGCCGCCGTCCCCGCCGCACGGCGCGGCGCGGCCCTGGGTGTCTGGGGTGCGGCCAGCGGCATCGCCGTCGCCACCGGACCGCTCATCGGCGGCACACTCACCGAAAACCTCTCCTGGCAGTGGATCTTCTGGGTGAACGTCCCCCTCGGCCTGGCCCTGATCCCGCTCGCCCTACTGCGGCTGAACGAGAGCCACGGCCCGAACCCGACCCTCGACCTGGTCGGCACGGCCCTTGCCAGCGGCGGTCTGTTCGGCATCGTCTACGCCCTCGTGCGCGGCAACGCCGACGGCTGGACCAGCACCCCGGTGCTGGGCGGCTTCTTCGCCGGTACCGTCCTGCTCGTCGGCTTCGTCTTCTACGAACTGCGCGCCAAGCACCCGATGCTGCCGATGCGACTGTTCCGCCACCGTTCCTTCAGCGCCATCAACGCCGCCAGCATGCTGATGTTGCTGGGCATGTTCGGGTCGATCTTCCTGCTCAGCCAGTACCTGCAGACCGTCGGCGGCTACTCACCGATGCAAGCCGGCATACGGATGCTGCCCTGGACCGCCATGCCCATGATCGCCGGACCGCTGGCCGGGGCACTGTCCGACCGCATCGGCGGCGCACCCGTCGTCACCGCGGGCATGGCCCTGAACGCCGTCGGCCTCGGGCTCTGGGCCATCACCGTCGAGCCGCACGTCGCCTACACCCACCTGCTGCCCGCACTGATCGTCTGCGGCATCGGCATGGGCATGTTCTTCGCACCCAGCGCCAACCTCGTCATGAGCACCGTCCGCCCGGAAGAGCAGGGCATCGCCTCCGGCGCAAACAACGCGATCCGCGAGGTCGGCGGCGCCATCGGCGTGGCGTCGCTGGCCGCGGTCTTCTCCGCCCAGGGCGGCTACGGATCCGCCTCACAGTTCGTGGACGGACTGATCCCGGCCCTCTGGGTCGGAGCCGGTGCCGTCACCCTGGCAGCGGCTGTGGCGTTGCTGATGCGCCGGCAGCGCAAGGCCGACGGCTCGGCTGCCGGCCTTGCTGCAGGGAGCGCTCCGGCCGGCGCGGTCGCGACCTGAAGCCCGGACCGAGGGGCGGCCCAGCCGGTTACGGCGGGGCCGCCCCTCAACTGCCCTGCCCTACAGGTGCGTTCGTCGTGCGGGGTCATCACACCCTGGTCGAGGCCCTCGGACAGCGCGCCTTCCGGGTCGGCGCTCGATCAGCTGAGGGGCAGTGTTTCCCTCACCGTGGGGGTCACCGGTTCGTCTTGCCGGCCAGGAAAGGCCACAGATGCGCCAACAGCACCTGCGGTTGCTCCTCCGGGATGAAGTGGCCGCACTCCGCGATCTCGGCACCGGTGACGTCGTCCGCATAGTCCCGCCAGATCTCCAGCGTCGGCAAGCGGGCAGGCAGCCCCTCGGAACCCCACAGGGCCAGCAGGGGCATGGTGAGGCGGCGGCCTTCGGCCGCGTCGATGTCGTCGAGCGCAGTGTCCTCCTCCATGGCGCGGTAGTCGTCCAGGCTCGCACGCAGGGCACCCGGGCGGGAGAACGCACGGACGTAGCCGTCGACCGCATCGACTGTGAGTCCGTGGCGGTTGTAGGTCCACCGTTCGAAGAAGTACTCGAGATACCCGCGGACGTCGCGCCCCACGAGGCGTTCGGGCAGATCGGGCTGCATGTGGAACAACCAGTGCCAGTACCCGGAGGCGAGCGAGGCGTCCAGGCGACGGAACATCTCGCGGGTGGGAACGATGTCGAGCACGGCCAGCCGTTCCACCTGGTCCGGGCGGTCCAGCGCCCAGCGGTGCCCCACGCGAGCGCCGCGGTCGTGGCCCACGACCAGGGCCCGCTCGAAGCCGAGAGCCTCGACGAGGCCGGCCATGTCGGCAGCCATACGCCGCTTGCCGTAACCCGTGGTGGGCTTGTCGCTCAGGCCGTATCCGCGCAGGTCCGGCGCCACAACGGTGTGCTCGGCGGCGAGATCCGCCAACACCGGCCGCCAGCAGTCGGAGGTCTGCGGCCAGCCATGGAGCAGGACAAGCAGAGGTCCGGCCCCGGCTCGGACGTAGTGCAGGCGGACCCCGTCCACCTGCGTCACTCCGGTCGTCACCGCCGGCTGTCCCATGGAGTGCGCCTTCCCGACCCGAGCTAACCCTCTTAGACGGTTAGGCTAGCGGGCAGAATGGAGGCGTGGCAACAGACGACGTGTGGATCTGGGACGGCGGACGGGTCTGCCTGGACTTCGCCAACACCCTCCGGAGCCGGTGGAGACCCACTCCCGAGGAGACACTCCGGGGACCGGACGACCTGATGGGCTGGCTCCGGCAGGCCCGCCTGCTCGCACCGGGGACCACCGACGCCGCCACTGCAGCCATTCTCCTGTCCGCCCGACGGCTGCGAGAGAGCGTCGACCGGGCCGTACTGGCGGTCGCCGCCGGCCGACTGCCCGCATCCGGCGACGTGACGATGCTCAACCGATCGGCAGCGGCGGCCCCCAGACCCGCCCTGCAACTCGTCATCACCGAGGACCGCCTGGAGCCCGCCGGCACCGCGCCCCTCGCGGCCGACCCCACACTCGCGCTGGCGCTCATCGCCCAGGACGCCGTCGACCTGCTTCTGTCCACCGAGATCCGGCGCGTACGCGTCTGCGGAGCGGACCGCTGCGCGCTGCGCTTCCTGGACCGCTCCCCGGCCCGCAACCGCCGCTGGTGCTCCATGTCCCGCTGCGGAAACCGCACCAAGGCCCGCCTCCACCAGGCGCGTACACGGCAGAGCGGCCGGATCACGGAAAACTGACGGAGGAGTCCTCAGCTCACTCGGGCGACCTCATACGAAAGGCCGGGCCGGGGACGCTCTCGATGCCCTTGGCCTGCACCGCGTGGCCCCGTTCGCAGCGGATCCGGACGTCGACGTGCGCACCGCAGTCGCGGTGTCACGCCACTACCGCCGACCTTGCGGCGCGGCTTCGGATGCTGGTGGCGCGAACGCGCCGGGGAATGCGGGCGGAGTCCATGTCACCCCCCAGCACCATTGAATTACGTTCGACATAACATAGGGTGAACAGAGCAGCCGGAGGGCGAGCGGCCCTTCCGGGGAGCGAAGGAGCATGGGGTGCGATACGAGAAAGAGCACAAACCGGTGACCCGGCAGCGCATCATCGAGACGGCCGGACGCCGGCTCAAGCGGGACGGCATCGACGGCTCGAGCGTCGCGACACTCATGAAGGACGCGGGGCTGACCAACGGCGCCTTCTACACCCACTTCGCTTCAAAGGACGAGCTCGTCGCCACTGCCGTCGCCGACCAACTGCACGCACAGAACGCGAACATCGTCGCGCACGCGCCACCCGGCCGCGACGGACTCGAACAGATCGTGCGGTGGTACCTGTCCGCTCGACACCGCAACGGCCCTGACGACGGCTGCCCGTCCGCTGCCCTGCTCGACGAGATAGGGCGCTGCGCAGACCCCATCAAGCAGGCCTACACAGACGGCGTACTCGTGGTCATCGACGGCATCGCCGCCCGCCTGACGCCCGGCGATCCGCGCTCGGCCCGCACCAGGGCGCTGAGCGCCTACGCCATGATGGCCGGGACACTGCAACTCTCCCGGGCCCTCGCCGACCGGCAACTTGCCGATGAACTCCTCGAACAGGGCATCCACAACGCCCTCGATCTGCTGGGCGCAGGCAATGAGACCCACGAGGAGGACCTCGAACTGCCGCACCCACCCTCGCGGCAGGAGTCGCGCCCCGGCAAGCACGATCATCCGCGCCCGATGGCACCCGCCGCCACCGACCGGCACGTTGCCTGACCCCACGGCTCGTCACTCCTCACAGCAGGAGTCGAGCGTCTTCACGGGCAGCCGCGAGCGCCGCCCGATCGGTCACCCACGTCGCTGACGGGCGCCGCATCCGCAACGAGACATGGCACACGGGAGAAAGGTTCCCCTTGCGGCCCGCCGACCACCCCCTTAGAATTATGAATGTAATTCAAATGACGGAAGACTGGCGCCGGTCACGCCGGCGTCCATGACGCGAGGTAAGGCCACTCCGAGGAGCGCTGCCCGCGAGGTGAGCGACAGGCACCGCACCAACGCGCCTCGCGCGCACTCGACACCGGGGCTGCTGCCCCCTGTCCATGAGCTGCGGCAGCGGTGGACCGAGTTCTTCCGGGACTTCGATGTCCTCCTCATGCCGGCCACACCGACCACGGCACCGCCTCATCACAACAAACCGATCGACAGATTCGGACGCCGGATCCAGGTCGACGAGCGGTCTCGCCCGTACTGGGACCAGGTCAAGTGGAGCGCCATCGCCAACGTGGCCGGGTCTCCGGCGACGACCATCCCCGTGCGAACCAGCCGACCACACCGAAAGGTCCCGATGAATACGCTGGACACCCCCCTCACTCTCCCGAACGGCCAGATACTGGCCAACCGCCTGATGAAGTCGGCGCTCAGCGAGGCGCTGGGAAACAGGGACAACGCACCCGACGAGCGCCTCGGCCGTCTGTACTCCACCTGGAGCCGAGGCGGCTACGGCCTCATGATCACCGGCAACGTCATGGTCGATCGCACCCAGCTCGGCGAACCGGGCAACATCGTCATCGAGGACGAGCGTGATCTCGACGCGCTCTCTCGCTGGGCCAGGTCAGCCCAGGACTCGGGCGGTGCGATCTGGGCACAGCTCAACCACCCCGGCCGCCAGGCCAATCCCCTGGCCCTCGGACATACGCCGGTGGCCCCCAGCCCGATCCCGACGAAACTGCCCGGAGCCGCGACGCCGCGCGAACTGCGACCGGCCGAGATCGAGGAGATCATCGAGCGCTTCGCCACAGCCGCGGCCGTGTGCGAGACAGCCGGCTTCAACGGCGTACAGGTGCAAGCAGCCCACGGGTACCTCATCTCGCAGTTCCTGTCACCGCTGTCGAACCGGCGCGACGACGGCTGGGGCGGCGATCCCGAGCGGCGGATGCGTTTCGCCCTTGAGGTCGTCCGCCGCATCCGCGGCCGCGTCGGGCCCGGCTTCGCGGTGGGCGTCAAACTCAACTCGGCGGACTTCCAGCGGGGCGGATTCACCGAGGACGAGTCCCAGGCCGTGTTGGCCGCGCTCGCCCACGAAGACGTCGACCTCATCGAGGTCAGCGGTGGTAGTTACGAATCCATGGCGATGAGCGGCTCGGCGGCCCCCAGCACCAGGGCACGCGAAGCGTATTTCCTGGAATACGCCAGCACCGTTCGCAAGGCGGTGGGAGACATCCCACTCGCCGTCACAGGCGGATTCCGCACCCGTGATGCCATGCAGCAAGCCGTACAGGCCGGCGAATGCGACGTGGTCGGCATCGGCCGGCCGGCGATCACCACGCCGGACGCGGCCCGGCTCATCCTCGAAGGGCAGGTCAAGGCAGTCACGGCACACCAGGCGCGCTACGGCATGAGAACCCTGCTGGGCAACATCACCGACCTCAAGGTCCTGGACGGAGTACTGGACATCAGCTGGCACACCGACCAGATGCATCGCCTCGGCAACGGCCTGCACCCCGACCTGAACCGCGGCAGCCTTGCCGCCACCATGGCGATGGTGCGGCGAAACGGCCGCACCTCGTTCCGCGCCAGGCGAGGCGGGTCGTGAATCGCTGCGGTTGCAACGGTCGGAGCCCTCGCTGAGCCCCGCGGGGTTCAGGCAACAGCATGCGCCGGCCGACGGAGCATCTCGCCGTCGGCTCCGACAACGGCGCCCTGCCTGTCGCCCGAACCCCGCTGAGACCGACGCGACCTCACCGATCCACGTGGACGGTCGTACCGCCTCCGTCGGAGACGGTCAGGGAGGACTTGGACGGCGATCTATGTCGCCGACGTTTCCTCCACGGTCAGCACGATCTTGCCGGTGGATCGATCTTGCCGGTGGTGCGGCCTGTCTCGCCCAGAGCGTGGGCCTATGCGGCCTCGGCGAGCGGGAAGGTGGCCTCGATGCGGGCGCGCAGGGCGCCGGTCTCGACCAAGTTGGCGATGGCCTGCATGCCAGCGCGGTCGGCAGGTGAGCGACGAGTCGCGTTTCGCAAGCACAAGCGATGGAGAACCGCAGGCGCGCGGTCGCCGCGGCCTCCCAGCTCTTCCGGGAGCGCGGCGTGAACGGCATCAGCGTCGCCGATCTGATGAAGTCCATCGGGCTCACCACGGGCGGCTTCTACAAGCAGTTCCCGTCCAAGGAGGCCCTGATCGCCGAGGCGGCTCAAGCCGCTTTCGGAGACATGGCTCGCGAGCCCACAGCCGGGGAGGTGCGCGAAACGTTCGCGGCCGGAGTCGAGGAATTCGCCGCGTGGATGTCAACCGACTCCACCGACGGCCTTCCCGTCGTGGCCACTCTGGTCGGCGCGATCCTGCTCGCCCGGGCCACGGCGGGCACAGAACCGTCGGAACAGATCATGGAGCCCACCCACAAAGCCCTGACCGCACCACAGGAGCTTTGACCGAAGGCCGGGTAGTCAAAGGGCTTGCAGGCTTGCAGATCAATGACTCGCGGTCTTGATCTCTGGTGTGATGGTGATGCCTGCCTCGCGCGCCAGGTCGAACAGGTCGTTCAGGGTGACGAGTTGGCGTTCGGCGGGGTCGAGAGCGTGGCCTGCGGTTGCCAGCAGGAGCAATAGTCAAGACCTGTGGGTGACCGGCCTTCAGCACATGGCTTCGGAGGCGGTTGGCGGCAGGGGTCCGGTTGGCGGCAGGGGCCGTTTCCCGCTGCAGGGCTGCGGAGGACTGTGTCGATGGGAACGGTCAGCTGCTGTTACGTTGCTCGGGTGAGAAAGGGACCTGCTACGTGGGAAGCCGGGGCGGACGAGCCGCTCGGCTTCGTGATCGCTTCGGTGGGCAACGCGGCGGCTCTCGCATTTGAGTCTGCCCTGGCCGAGGAGGACTTGCATCCGCGGCATTTCGCCGTGCTGCGCGGGTTGCGTGACGGCGGGGAACATTCGCAGCAGCAGCTCGCCTCCTCACTCGGCATCCCGGCCAGCCGCTTGGTCGGGCTGCTGTCGCTGCTCATCGAGAGGGGCCTGGTGGAGCGGCGCGAGTCGCCGAGTGACGCGCGGGTGAAGCTGGTGTGCCTGCGGGAGGAGGGCCGGGTGGAGCTGGAGAAGCTGATCGGGCTGGCGGGTGCCTCGGAGCAGCGGCTGACTGCGGGTCTGGCGGCTGAGGACAAGGCTGAGCTGCGTCGGCTGCTGGGGATCGTCTATGCCAACGTCGCTGTTGAGTCCGGGGCGCGGCCCGCTCGGGTGTGGTGATCGGGCCTCTTTGGCCTGGTTGCTCGATCCGCGATGAGGAGCGTCTTGCAATATCGTTTCAGTTGGAATAGTTTCAGTGGAAACTTATTGGGGTGTCTGTAGGACGCCCGACCAACGGAGGCGATGATGACGGTCAAGAGCGAGGACACGGTCGAGGGGTTCCTTGAACGGGTCCGGCAGGCCTGGGACGCGGGTGACGCGACGGGCTATGCCGCGCAGTTCGCCGAGGACGCCTCATACGTGATCTTCATGGGAGATGTCATGTTCGGGCGCGCCGCCATCGCACAGACACACCGCGAGGTGTTCACCCGGTGGCAGAAGGGCACGCGCATGACAGTCAAGCCGATCGATGTGCGAATGCCGGACGAGTCCACGGCAGTGGTGACCACAGTCGGCGGCATCGGCAAGGGCGGCCGGGTCGATGTGGACAAGTTCCAGACCTTCACGCTGCGCCGCCGCGACGGACGGTGGGAATGCGTGGCGTTCCAGAACACTGAGATGAGTCGCCGGTCCAAGCGCGCCTACCGCTTGCGGTGACCGCCCGTGCCCGTTCTTGATCTCGTCACGGCAACACGGCCGGCCGGCCGAGCGCATCAACCGACAGGCCGCGGGCCTTCAAGGCGGTGTGGTCGTCGGTCCACTGCTCCATCGCGGGCACGAAATCCCCGGAGGACAGTCCGTGGAGACAGAGCAGAGGCAGGACCTCGCTGACCTTCGGAGACTTGCGGCACCACGGCGCGAGGATCTTCGACGAGAACCGCTTGACTTCACCGGTGACCACGCCGACGCCTGTCGTTCACACGGGGCGCCTTCACCGCGACCAGCCCGGCGGCGGTGGTCACCACCCGTTCGTCGTGATGGCCGTTGCGGACCACCAGACGGCGGCCGGCCTCGTCCCGCTCACCGGCCAACTCGGCTATACACTGGTTGATTTCGGCCTCCAGAGCCGCAGCGAGCATCCGCCGCGCACCCTCGCGGACGATGTCGTCCATCAGGGATCCGGTCTCGGTGGTGCCGTCGCACGTCAGCAAGAACAGCGCAGGGTTGGAACACTGCCTCTTCACCAGTCGGCCCGATCTTCTCGCCGTCCGCCCGGGCGTTGAATCCCGTGTGGCCGGGCGTGCTGCCCGGTCTGCCGCCCGTGCACGTCTACGCGGCGGCCGGCCGGCGGCCGCCGGTCGACGGCGAACCCCGTAAGCAGTGCGGAGCGTGCCTCGCTACCGGTATGCGCCCGAGGTTCCCGTGTTCGCTCGGCAACCCTGAGTGGTGCATCCCAGATCCTGGAGGGAAGGGCGCATTACGGGAAGGCGGGCGTCCCGGTCTACCTGATCCTGGACATGCAGGAGGAGAAGGCGACCGCGCTGTGGGCCCCGTCCACCGAGCGCTACACGTCCCGCCTCACCAAAACCATTCGGCCCCGAAGGGGCGGGTCAGGTGCGGCGGGCCTCGGCGTCCCGCCTGGCTGCTGCGCTCCTGCCCTCGCGTTCCCGTGCGAAGGCCGCGCTGAGTTCACCCGTCACTTCGTTCATGGTGAAGGGCTCGCCGCACCCTTCGCACACGGTGCCGCTCAGACCCACCTCGCGACCGCACGTCTTGTGAATGTGGTGGACGGCAATCCCTTCCCCTGGCTCCTTGCACCAGGTCTCGCCCCATGCACGGAGGGCGAGCAGCACCGAGGCGAAGGCTTCACCCTTGTCGGTGAGGTGGTACTCGTAGCGGCGGGGCCTCTCGCTGTAGGCGCGGCGTTCGAGCATGCCGTCGGCCTCCAGCCGCTTGAGGCGGTTGGTCAGCATCTGCGGCGAAGCCAGGGTCTGGACCTGCAATGTGTCGAAGCGGCGGTTGCCCATCGTCAGCTCCCGCATGATCACGAGCGTCCAGCGGTCCCCGATCACCGCGCTCGACCGCGCGACGGGGCACTGCGTGCTCGTGATCTCTGACCAGCCACCCATACCGGCGTCCTCCTCGTGAACTCGTTCCGCCCCCATCATCGCAGAGATCGAACGAGTTCCTATGGAAAATAGAGTTGGTAGCTATGTTTTTTTGAGTTACTGTGTGGATGAGCCGAGAGAGCGTCCATGTGACAAGACGTGGACTCCCCGGCGTGTCTGGAGGCACCACTCATGACCGATACGCAGTACGACCCTACCTCCCTGAGGCTCCCGTGGTGACATCCAGATGCCCCATACACGGCGAGGCGGTCCGTACCCGCCAGTAGGGGTACGGACCAC
>NZ_JBEYFC010000251.1:0-12601 GCF_040634175.1 Streptomyces sp. NPDC007162 | reverse complement strand
GGGACAGGCCGACCCGGGGCCGGGCCACCAGGTGACTCCCCCTGTTGTCAACGGACTTCAGCGCCACACACTATGCGCTCGCTGTGGGGGTCCACCCATGGCCGGGCAACGGTTTCGCTACGGCCTCACCAGCGAGGCAACCGCAGTTCGTAGGTGGGGTCGACGCGGCGCATGTAACCGGTGTCGTCGCGGTGCGCACACCCGACTCCAGGTACAGCCGGTGCAGGCGGTCGAGGGCCTCGTGGTCGAGCTCCACACCGAGTCCGGGGCCGGTGGGGACGCGGACCTCGCCGTCCTTGAACTCCAGTACGCCGGGCCGGATCACGTCGTCGGCGCTGTTCCACGGGTAATGGGTGTCGCAGGAGTGGTCCAGGTTCGGTATGGCCGCCGCCACATGGGTCATCGCGGCGAGACTGATGCCCAGGTGCGAGTTGGAGTGCATGGACAGGGCGATCCCGAACGCCTCGCAGACGGCGGCGAGTTCACGGGTGCGCCGCAGCCCGCCCCAGTAGTGGTGGTCGGTGAGCAGCACCTGGATCGCGTGCTGCTCGACCGCCGGCCTCAGATGCTCCCAGGCGACCACACACATGTTGGGGGCGAGAGGAAGAGGCGAGACCTTCGCCACCGCCAACTATCTCGGGTTGACCCGTAACCCGCCGGGCGGCCGGGGGTTGTAGCGGTGGGGGTCCGGCTGTCTGTGCCCGGCGCCCGCCGAACAACTCGCCTCTGGACAGCGGGAGGACAGCGAGCCGTGGCCGTGACGGAGTCGGTGACCGGGGAGACGTTCGGGGGAGCGCGCGTGGCGCACGAGGGGATTCTCAGGCGCCAGTCGGCGCGAGAATCGCGGGCCCGCACCTATGCGCGCGCCCTGCCCATCGTGCCCGTCCGGGCGCGCGGACTGACCATCGAGGGCGCCGACGGCCGCCGTTACCTGGACTGCCTCTCCGGCGCCGGTACCCTCGCGCTCGGCCACAACCACCCCGTCGTGCTCGAGGCGATCCGCAAGGTACTCGACTCCGGCGCCCCGCTCTCCGTCCTCGACCTGGCGACCCCCGTCAAGGACGCGTTCGTCACCGAACTGTTCCGCACCCTGCCGCCCGGCCTGGCCGACCGCGCCCGCGTCCAGTTCTGCGGACCCGCCGGGACGGACGCCGTGGAGGCCGCCCTCAAACTGGTGCGCACCGCGACCGGGCGCACCGGCGTACTCGCCTTCACCGGCGCGTACCACGGGATGACCGCGGGTGCTCTCGCGGCCTCCGGCGGAGCCGGTGACGTCCGTGTCGCCCGGTTGCCCTATCCGCAGGACTACCGCTGCCCGTTCGGCGTCGGCGGCCCACGCGGCGCCGAACTCGCCGCCCGCTGGACCGAGTCGCTGCTCGACGACCCCAAATCCGGCGTCCCGCTGCCCGCCGGCATGATCCTCGAACCGGTCCAGGGCGAGGGCGGGGTGCATCCCGCACCGGACGACTGGCTGCGCCGCATGCGCCGGCTCACCGCCGAGCGGTCCATCCCCCTCATCGCCGACGAGATCCAGACCGGTGTGGGCCGGACCGGCGCCTTCTGGGCCGTCGAGCACAGCGGCGTCACCCCCGACGTGATGGTCCTCTCCAAGGCCATCGGCGGCAGCCTCCCCCTCGCGGTCGTCGTCTACCGCGACGACCTCGACGTCTGGGAACCCGGCGCCCACGCCGGCACCTTCCGCGGCAACCAACTCGCCATGGCCGCCGGCACGGCCACCCTCGCCCATGTCCGCGAGAACGCCCTCGCCGACCGGGCCCGCCTGCTCGGCACCCGCATGCTGACCCGGCTGCGCCAACTCCAGGACGACTTCGCGTGCGTGGGGGAGGTACGGGGGCGGGGCCTGATGATCGGGGTGGAACTGGTGGATCCGGAGGCGGAGCGCAGCCCGGGGCAGAGGGAGCCCGCCGGCTCCGCCGACCCGGCAGAGAGCCCGGACGGCGCGTCGACGGGCCCGGACAGCGGCGTGACCGGCGAGCGGGACGGTGACCCCGGGCCCCGGCCGCACCCCGCCGCCCCGCGACTGGCCGCCGCCGTCCAGCGCGCCTGCCTGGAACGGGGCCTGATCGTCGAACTCGGCGGCCGCCACGCCGGTGTCGTACGGCTCCTTCCACCACTGACCATCACCGACGAACAAGCGGATGCCGTACTGGACCGTCTCGCCGACGCCGTGGCCGCGGTGGCCCGCGACCCGTCCGACCGCCACGGCGTCCGAAAGGACTAGCAAAGCCAGGAAAAGACCGGAAATTCCTGCCCATCGAAGGGCGGGGCGCAGGCCGACCGGCCACCGCACGAAGTCCCACATCATCCGCACCTCCTCGTCCGACTCGTCTCTGTCGTCAGGACACCCCGCACCCGATTCCCGACCGAACGGCCCCCTTCGCCCGTCCCCAGGACAGCGGACGCGCACCGCCCGAGCCCCGAGGAACCCCTTGAACGCCACCCCCAACCCCGACGAGCCCGGAGACCAAGGTCCCCAGGGACGCCCCGTTCCGCTCGCCGAGTCGGTCCCCCAGCAACGAGGCCGCACCTTCCAGCCCGAGCGTCCGCACGACGACACGGGGGACCTCCTGGAACACCCCGACCCGTACACCGCGGCCCAGGCCGCCGCCGTGGAGAACCTGCTGCGCTGCTGGACGCGCGAGACCGGCCTCCCTGCCCCGGACACCGGCACCCTGCGCATCCCACTGACCGCCAGCGGTACGGCCCTGATCACCCCGGTCCGCCACTGGTCCCCGACCGGCTGGCACCGCTTCGGCCCGCCCCGGCTGGCCGGCGCCCCCGGCTCCGCCCCACCCGTGGACGCGGTCACCCTTGCCGCCCTGCTCGCCCGCGAGACGCCCCGGACAGCGGCGTACACGGCTCACCGAACCGACGACGACCCCGCCCGAGCCGCCCGCCCCGCCGACGACGACGGCACGGCCCGTGTCACCGAGAGCGCGCCCGCCACCCCGGCCGCTCCCGCCACCCCGGCCGACGACGACCTGGTGGCCCGGGTCGCCGACTCCCTGCGCCGCACGGCCGTCTTCATCGCCGACCGGCGCGCCCGTCCCGCCGACGGCCCCGACCGCTTCCTCGCCGCCGAGCAGGCGCTCCTCCTCGGCCATCCGCTGCACCCGACCCCGAAGAGCCGCGAGGGCCTGACCGAATCCGAAGCCCGCCTCTACTCACCGGAGCTGCGCGGCTCCTTCCCCCTGCACTGGATGACAGTTCACTCCTCCCTGCTCGCCACCGACTCGGCCTGGACCGAACGCGGCCGGCCCGTCCCCGCGCCGCACCTCATGGAACGCCTCGCGGGGACGCCCCTGCCGCTGCCCGAAGGGCATGCCGCCACGCTGCCCCTGCACCCCTGGCAGGCCCGCGAGGTCCGCCACCGCGAGGAGGTCGCAGCCCTTCTCGACGCCGGACTTCTCCGCGACCTGGGCCCCCTCGGCGCCCCCTGGCATCCCACCTCCTCCGTACGAACCGTCCACCGCACCGGCGCTGCCGGCATGCTCAAACTGTCGCTCGGTCTGCGCATCACCAACTCCCGCCGGGAGAACCTCCGCAAGGAACTCCACCGGGGCGTCGAGGTGCACCGTCTGCTGCGCACCGGCCTCGGCAAGCAGTGGCAGGCCGCCCACCCCGGGTTCGACATCGTGCGCGACCCCGCCTGGCTGGCCGTCGACAGCGAGGACGGCCGGCCCGTGCCCGGCCTCGACGTGGTGATCCGGCACAACCCGTTCACCCCTGCCGACGACGTGTCCTGCGTCGCCGGACTGGTCGCCCCGCGCCCCCACGACACCTCAGGCCCCCACGACACCCCGGCCACGGACGGCAGGCCCCCCCGGCCGTACCGCTCACGGCTGGCCCGAGTGGTCGCCCGGCTCGCCGAACGCACCGGCCGGCCCGTCGGCGCCGTCAGCGCCGAGTGGTTCCTGCGCTACCTGGAACAGGTCGTCCGCCCCCTGCTCTGGCTCGACGGCGAGGCCGGCATCGCCCTGGAGGCGCACCAGCAGAACACCCTGCTCCTGCTCGACACCGACGGCTGGCCCGCCGGCGGCCGCTACCGCGACAACCAGGGCTACTACTTCCGCGAGTCACGGCGGGCCGACCTCGACGCCCGGCTGCCCGGCATCGGCGAGCACAGCGACACCTTCGTCTCCGACGAGACCACCGACGAGCGCTTCGCCTACTACCTCGGCATCAACAACGTGCTCGGTCTCATCGGAGCGTTCGGCTCCCAGCGTCTCGCCGACGAACGTCTGCTGCTCGCCGCGTTCCGCCGGTTCCTCGCCGACACGGCCTCCGGACCCACCGGAGCGCACAGCTCCCTCCCCGTCCGCCTGCTCGACTCACCCGTGCTGCGCTGCAAGGCCAACCTGCTGACCCGACTGAGCGGCCTCGACGAACTCGTCGGCCCGGTCGACACCCAGTCCGTCTACGTCACCATCGCCAACCCCCTCCACTCCTGAATCGTCCGACCGCAACGACACCCTCACCGACCCGCCGACCACCGCCCTTCGTTCACCGACCGAGGAACATGACCCACCTCGTCTTCTGAGAGGAGCGCACCGTGCCTCCCACCGACGCGAGCGCCGGCGCAGGCCCCGTACCGGTCCACCCCGGCCGCCCCTGCCACCCCGGCCGCTCCGGACCCGCCGAGAACACCGGGGACTGCGAGGACACCGGGAACTGTGCGGACACCAGGGACTGTGCGGACACCCTGGATCTCCGCATGCCCGCCGAACTCCGCGCTCTCTTCGCCGCGAAGACGGCCGACCGGCCGGCCCCGGGCCCGGTCGACGCGCCGGACCTGCTCGACCACGTGGGCGCCTGGGGCCCGACCCCGACCCCGGTCGGCTCCTTCCAGCTCGTCCCGGCGCAGGTGGAACGCGACCTGCCGGTCATCGACCGCTGGATGGATGACCCCGCCGTGGCCAGGTTCTGGCAACTGGGCGGCTCACCGACGGAGACGGAGGACCACCTGCGCGCCCAAATCACCGGCGACGGGCGCAGCGTGCCGTGTCTGGGCCTGCTGGACGGCATCCCCATGAGCTACTGGGAGATCTACCGGGCCGACCTCGACCCGCTTGCCCGCCGCTATCCGGCGCGCCCGCACGACACCGGGTTGCACCTCCTCATCGGCGACGTCGCCGACCGGGGAAAGGGACTGGGCTCCGTCCTGCTGAGAGCCGTGGCCGATCTCGTACTCGATCACCGCCCCGCCTGCGCGCGGGTCGTCGCGGAACCTGATCTTCACAACACCCCCTCCGTGGCCGCCTTCCTCAACGCGGGCTACCGCTACGCAGCCGAGGTCGACCTGCCTGGCAAACGGGCCGCCCTCATGATCCGGGACCGGTCCCTACGGCATCTGATGTAGCGCTGAGTGATTGCGCGTACACATGTAGTACGAAGCGGCGACCGCTCGAGTTCCCGGCCGCCCGAAGAAAATCGCGGCGGCCCGGAGTCCGGGCCGCCCCCTCTCCGTCAGGCCCGTCCGTTGAGGAGCCCCAGGCGTGCTCGCACCCCCCGCCCCCGTCTTGGTCGCCCGATTGTCAGCGCAGGGCCGTAGGGTGGTCGCGCTATGACGAAGCCCTCACTCCCTGAACTCCTGCATGCCGCCGTCACAGCTGTCGGCGGCACGGAGCGCCCCGGCCAGGCGACCATGGCCGAATCGGTCGCCGAAGCGATCGACGACGGATCCCATTTGCTGGTCCAGGCCGGCACCGGCACCGGAAAGTCGCTCGGCTACCTGGTGCCCGCGCTCGCCCACGGGGAGCGGGTCGTCGTGGCGACGGCGACCCTCGCCCTGCAGAGACAGCTCGTGGAGCGGGACCTGCCGCGGACCGTCGACGCCCTGCACCCGCTGCTGCGCCGCCGCCCGGAGTTCGCGATGCTCAAGGGCAGATCGAACTATCTGTGTCTGCACCGGCTGCACGAGGGCGTGCCGCAGGACGAGGAGGAAGGGCTTTTCGACCAGTTCGAGGCGGCCGCCCCGACCAGCAGGCTGGGGCAGGACCTGCTGCGGCTGCGGGACTGGGCCGACGAGACCGAGAGCGGCGACCGCGATGATCTGACGCCGGGTGTCTCCGACAAGGCGTGGGCGCAGGTCTCGGTCTCCTCGCGGGAGTGCCTCGGTGCGTCCAAGTGCGCCTACGGCGCCGAGTGCTTCGCCGAGATGGCCCGCGAGCGCGCCAAGCTCGCCGAGGTGGTCGTCACCAACCACGCCCTGCTGGCGATCGACGCCATCGAGGGTGCCCCCGTGCTTCCCCAGCACGAGGTGCTGATCGTGGACGAGGCGCACGAACTGGTCTCCCGGGTCACCGGTGTCGCCACCGGCGAGCTCACCCCGGGCCAGGTCAACCGCGCGGTCAGGCGCTCCGCCAAGCTGGTCGACGAGAAGGCCGCCGACCAGCTCCAGACCGCCGCCGAGGGCTTCGAGCGGTTGATGGAGCTGGCCCTGCCGGGCCGTCTGGAGGAGATCCCGGAGGATCTCGGCTACGCCCTCGCGGCGCTGCGGGACGCGTCCCGCACGGTGATCTCCGCGATCGGCACGACCCGTGACAAGTCTGTCCAGGACGAGGACGCGGTCCGCAAGCAGGCGCTGGCGTCGGTGGAGACCGTGCACGACGTGGCCGAGCGGATCGTGAACGGCTCCGAGTGGGACGTCGTCTGGTACGAACGCCACGACCGCTTCGGCGCCTCCCTCCGCGTCGCCCCGATGTCCGTCTCGGGTCTGCTCAGGGAGAAGCTCTTCGCCGACCGTTCGGTCACCCTCACCTCGGCGACCCTCAAGCTCGGCGGCGACTTCAACGGCGTGGGCGCCTCCCTCGGCCTCGCCCCGGAGGGCACGGAGGGTGAGGACTTCCCGCGGTGGAAGGGGGTCGACGTCGGCTCGCCCTTCGACTACCCGAAGCAGGGCATCCTCTACGTCGCCAAACACCTCGCCCGCCCCGCGCGGGACGGCGACCGTGCCGACATGCTCGACGAACTGACCGAGCTGATCCAGGCCGCCGGTGGCCGTACCCTCGGCCTCTTCTCCTCGATGCGGGCCGCCCAGCAGGCCGCCGAGGAACTGCGCGTCCGGATTCCCGAGTTCCCGATACTCCTGCAGGGCGAGGAGACCCTGGGCGAGCTGATCAAGAACTTCGCGGCTGACCCCCGGACCTGCCTCTTCGGCACGCTGTCGCTGTGGCAGGGCGTGGACGTCCCCGGCCCCAGCTGCCAGCTGGTCGTGATGGACAAGATCCCGTTCCCGCGCCCCGACGACCCCTTGATGAGCGCGCGCCAGAAGGCGGTGGAGGACGCCGGTGGCAACGGCTTCATGGCGGTAGCCGCCACTCACGCCGCGCTGCTGATGGCCCAGGGTGCCGGTCGGTTGGTGCGGGCGTCGGGGGACCGGGGCGTGGTCGCCGTACTCGATCAGCGGCTGGCGACCGCTCGGTACGGGAGCTATCTCAAGGCGTCACTGCCCGACTTCTGGTACACCACGGACCGTAACCAGGTCCGGAAGTCGCTGGCGGCGATCGACGCCACGGCGCGGCAGGCGGAGGCGGAGTGACCCGAGGGGTGGTCCGGCCCCATGGCGGGACCGGACCACCCCTCGGGGTGTGGGCAGGCGCGCGGCCGTGCTCCTGGACAATGCAGGACCCCGGAACCGGCGCAGGGGTCCCGGGGCCCGATCTGAGGGCGGGAGACATGAGCGCCCGCCGCAGGCGTCACACGCGCCGCAGTACCGCGACGACCTTGCCGAGGATGGTCGCGTCGTCGCCTGGGATCGGCTCGTAGGCCGCGTTGTGGGGGAGGAGCCAGACATGGCCGTCCTCGCGCTTGAAGCGCTTGACCGTGGCCTCGCCGTCGAGCATGGCGGCGACGATGTCGCCGTTCTCGGCGACCGGCTGGCGGCGGACGGTCACCCAGTCGCCGTCGCAGATCGCGGCCTCGATCATGGAGTCACCGACGACCTTGAGGACGAACAGCTCGCCGTCGCCGACCAGCTGCCGGGGGAGAGGGAAGACGTCCTCGACGGACTCCTCAGCGAGGATCGGCCCGCCGGCGGCGATCCGGCCGACCAGTGGGACGTAGGACGCCGCGGGCTTACCCGCGGTGTCCGTGGGCTGCACGGTCACGGCCTGGTCGGAGCCCCGTACCTCATACGCACGCGGGCGGTGCGGGTCGCGGCGCAGGAAGCCCTTGCGCTCCAGTGCCATGAGCTGGTGGGCCACCGAGGAGGTGCTCGACAGGCCGACGGCCTGGCCGATCTCCCGCATCGACGGCGGGTAGCCCCGTCGTTGCACCGAGTCCCGGATCACCTCGATCACCCGGCGCTGCCGGTCGGTGAGACCCGAGCTGTCCGCTCGGATCCCTGGAGGTCGGCCCGGCAGGGAACGCTTGTGTCCCTCGGGATTCACGGCTTCGTTCATGGCGTGCACCGGGTCGATTCGGCCCTGGGAGCGGTCCTGGGCGGTGATGGTGGCACTGTCTGCGGTCGTGGTCACGTCGGCCCCTCTCGATGGTCTCCCTGCTGGACAACGGTAGTTGCTTTCGAAAGGTTGCGCCAAACACACGTTCGAGTGAAAAAACGCGGTTCATCGGACGCGATCACATGTCTGGGTGTATGGGTCATGGGGGTGTCCGGCGGGCAAAAGGTTCATTGTTGTACTCTTCACCGCCGGTGACGACCTCGCGGGTGTGCCCAGTCTGCCATCAGTGTTGTCGCCGACCGGGACATCCGTCCCCATCTGCGCCGGAGTCGCACGTGACCTCCGTGCGGCGCTCACGCTATCTCCGAATCTGCCGTAGCGGTACGTGTGCGACACGCGCAACCTGGCGATGTATCAGCCAATCACCACATCTAGTGGTTGGATTGCGACCACAGCCCACAAGTTGTGGTCCCCCGGGTCTCCGGTCTCTCTGAGATCGCCTATGCTTGGGGCTGCTTCGCGGGGCCGATGAGGTCCGGCGAGGCTGTCGAGTCTGCTGTGAGGAGGGTTGGAGATCATGCACTGCCCCTTCTGCAGGCACCCCGACAGCCGGGTCGTCGACAGTCGTACGACCGACGACGGCACGTCGATCCGCAGGCGCCGCCAGTGCCCTGACTGCTCCCGTCGTTTCACGACCGTGGAGACGTGCTCGCTCATGGTGGTGAAGCGGTCCGGAGTCACCGAGCCATTCAGTCGTACCAAGGTCATCAACGGCGTGCGCAAGGCATGTCAGGGGCGACCTGTCACCGAGGATGCGCTCGCCCAGCTCGGCCAGCGGGTCGAGGAGGCGGTGCGGGCCACCGGAAGCGCCGAGCTGACCACCCACGACGTGGGGCTGGCCATACTCGGCCCGTTGCAGGAACTCGACCTGGTCGCCTTCCTGCGATTCGCCTCCGTCTACCGGGCGTTCGACTCGCTCGAGGACTTCGAGGCCGCGATCGCGGAACTCAGGCAGGCGGCGCAGGGCCCGGTCGCGGACGTCGAAGGCGCGGCAGCGGGGAGCCAGGAGGACGATCACGGGCCAGGCGGGGCCGCCCGGGTGCCGGCGCCCGCCCATATCGCCGACTGACGGGCGGACCGGAACCGGTCGGAGGACCAGGATCCGGTTGTCAGGCGGCGATCCAGGACTTGTCGTGGGGGCGGCTCAGCGTGCCCGCGACGCGGAAACAGAACAGCGTGTCACGGGAACATCGTGGCATTTCAGGGCGTTTTAGCCCGTACAGGGAGGCGGCATGACAGAGACGGCGAGCGGTCCGGCACGGAGTTCCCGCGCGAAGGGGACGAAGGCCACCAAGGGACTGCGTATCGAGCGCATCCACACCACCCCCGGCGTGCACCCGTACGACGAGGTGAGCTGGGAGCGCCGTGACGTCGTCATGACCAACTGGCGCGACGGCTCGGTCAACTTCGAGCAGCGTGGCGTCGAGTTCCCCGACTTCTGGTCGTTGAACGCGGTCAACATCGTCACCAGCAAGTACTTCCGCGGTGCCGTCGGCACCCCGCAGCGCGAGACCAGCCTCAGGCAGCTGATCGACCGCATCGTGAAGACCTACCGGAAGGCCGGCGAGGACCACAAGTACTTCGCCACCCCCGCCGACGCCGAGATCTTCGAGCACGAGCTGGCGTACGCCCTCCTGCACCAGATCTTCAGCTTCAACAGCCCCGTGTGGTTCAACGTGGGCACCCCGCAGCCCCAGCAGGTCTCCGCCTGCTTCATCCTGTCCGTCGACGACTCCATGGAGTCGATCCTCGACTGGTACAAGGAAGAGGGCATGATCTTCAAGGGCGGCTCCGGAGCCGGCCTCAACCTCTCTCGGATCCGTTCCTCCAAGGAACTCCTCTCCTCCGGCGGCAACGCCTCCGGACCGGTCTCCTTCATGCGCGGCGCCGACGCCTCCGCCGGAACCATCAAGTCGGGCGGTGCCACCCGGCGCGCCGCCAAGATGGTCATCCTCGACGTCGACCACCCCGACATCGAGGACTTCATCGAGACCAAGGTCAAGGAGGAGGAGAAGATCCGCGCCCTGCGTGACGCGGGCTTCGACATGGACCTGGGCGGCGACGACATCACGTCCGTCCAGTACCAGAACGCCAACAACTCGGTCCGCGTGAACGACGAGTTCATGAAGGCGGTCGAGCAGGGCGGCCAGTTCGGACTGCGCGGCCGGATGACCGGAGAGGTCATCGAGGAGGTCCAGGCGAAGAGCCTGTTCCGCAAGATGGCCGAGGCCGCCTGGGCCTGCGCCGACCCGGGCATCCAGTATGACGACACCATCAACCACTGGCACACCTGCCCGGAGTCCGGCCGGATCAACGGCTCGAACCCCTGCAGCGAGTACATGCACCTGGACAACACGTCCTGCAACCTCGCCTCGCTGAACCTGATGAAGTTCCTGAAGGACGACGGGAAGGGCAACCAGTCCTTCGACGTCGAGCGCTTCAGCAGGGTCGTGGAGCTCGTCATCACCGCGATGGACATCTCCATCTGCTTCGCGGACTTCCCGACCCAGAAGATCGGCGAGAACACCCGCGCCTTCCGCCAGCTCGGCATCGGCTACGCCAACCTCGGCGCCCTGCTGATGGCGACCGGCCACGCCTACGACTCCGAAGGCGGCCGTGCGCTGGCCGGTGCCATCACCTCCCTGATGACCGGCACGGCGTACAAGCGCTCCGCCGAGCTCGCCGCGGTCGTCGGCCCGTACGACGGCTACGCCCGCAACGCCGACGCCCACAACCGCGTCATGCAGCAGCACGCCGACGCCAACACCGTGGCCGTCCGCATGGACGACCTGGACACCCCCGTCTGGGCCGCCGCCACGGAGGCCTGGCAGGACGTGGTGCGCCTCGGCGAGAAGAACGGTTTCCGTAACTCCCAGGCGTCCGTCCTCGCGCCGACCGGCACCATCGGTCTCGCCATGTCCTGCGACACCACCGGGGTCGAGCCCGACCTCGCCCTGGTCAAGTTCAAGAAGCTGGTCGGCGGCGGCTCGATGCAGATCGTCAACGGCACGGTCCCGCAGGCCCTGCGCCGCCTGGGCTACCAGGAGGAGCAGATCGAGGCGATCGTCGCCCACATCGCCGAGCACGGCAATGTGATCGACGCCCCCGGCCTCAAGCACGAGCACTACGAGGTCTTCGACTGCGCCATGGGCGAGCGCGCCATCTCCCCGATGGGCCACGTACGCATGATGGCCGCGATCCAGCCCTGGATCTCCGGTGCCATCTCCAAGACGGTCAACATGCCGGAGTCGGCGACCGTCGAGGAGGTCGAGGAGATCTACTTCGAGGCCTGGAAGCTCGGCGTCAAGGCGCTCGCGATCTACCGCGACAACTGCAAGGTCGGCCAGCCGCTCTCCGCCAAGACCAAGGAGAAGGAGAAGGAGGAGGTCGCCGAGAAGGCCGAGGCGACCATCCGCGACACGGTCGAGAAGGTCATCGAGTACCGCCCGGTCCGCAAGCGCCTCCCGAAGGGTCGTCCCGGCATCACCACGTCCTTCACCGTCGGCGGCGCCGAGGGCTACATGACGGCCAACTCCTACCCGGACGACGGCCTGGGCGAGGTCTTCCTGAAGATGTCCAAGCAGGGGTCCACCCTCGCGGGCATGATGGACGCCTTCTCCATCGCGGTCTCCGTCGGTCTGCAGTACGGCGTGCCGCTGGAGACGTACGTCTCGAAGTTCACCAACATGCGCTTCGAGCCGGCCGGCATGACGGACGACCCGGACGTGCGGATGGCGCAGTCGATCGTCGACTACATCTTCCGCCGCCTGGCGCTGGACTTCCTGCCCTTCGAGACGCGCTCGGCGCTCGGCATCCACTCCGCCGAGGAGCGTCAGCGCCACCTGGAGACCGGTTCGTACGAGCCGTCCCTCGACGACGACGAGGTCGACGTCGAGGGCCTGGCCCAGTCGGCGCCGCGCGCCCAGGAACTGAAGGCCGTCGCCTCCCCGCGGGCCCAGGCGGCCAAGCCCGCCCTGCAGCAGGCCCACACCAGCGCCGAACTGGTGGAGATGCAGCTGGGCATCCAGGCTGACGCCCCGCTCTGCTTCTCCTGCGGCACGAAGATGCAGCGGGCCGGCTCCTGCTACATCTGCGAGGGCTGCGGCTCGACCAGCTGT
>NZ_JBEYFC010000250.1:0-12618 GCF_040634175.1 Streptomyces sp. NPDC007162 | reverse complement strand
GTCGCGGCGAGGGCGGCCACCGGCCGGAGAGTGTCGGCTAGGCGCAGCTGATGCCCACACAGACGGTGTTGAGCAGCGTCAGCAGGCCGACGCACGCGCAGGTACCCGAGAACGACGCTCCGTCGAAGTCGACCGGGTCCGTCTCCGGAAGGGCGTGCAGTTCGGCCAGCAGCTCGAGGGCCTGGTTCTCCATGGCTTTCTCCTTCTGTGAGCGGTTGCGGCAGGTGGGTCCCTGTCGCTCATCCCGGCTGCTGGACGAACCAGTGCCGGGAGTCTGTGGGGCGGGAGTCCGGGTGGCGGGTCCTCAGGAGGAACGCCAGGATTCCCGCGGACCCGTCGCTCCAGCTCGTCGAGACGTCCCCGTACTCGTTGGGGAAGACGACGTGGCTGTCGCGGTGGGCCCGTTCGGAGACGATGAGGCGGGCCAGGTACTCGGCCGACGCCCGGTGTTCGGGCTCCCCGGTGGCGTCGGCCAGGTCGAGGAGGAAGTCGCCGTTGCCCGCCAGCCCGTGGCACTGGGCGAGGGCGGCGCGCGAGGCGCGTTCCACGACGGCGTGTGCGGCGCCGCGGGCGAGATCGCCGAATCGTTTGTCCCCGGTCCGCTGCCAGAGCCGGACGAGGAAGGAGCCGATGCCCGCCGAACCGTGGCACCAGTACGGGGCCGTGGGCGGGTCCGTGGCCTGGGCCGGCCACTGGGCCGCCCGGCCGGTCAGCACGGCGTTGGCGACCAGGTGCTCCCCCGCGGCCAGGGCGAGCTCCAGGTGTTCCGGCCGCTCGGAGACCGCCGCGGCGGTGAGCAGGAAGCAGCCGATGCCCGCCGTTCCGTGGGCGAAGCCCAGGTAGCGTTTGCCGGCTTCCTCGGAGACGGCTTCCGCGGGGACGGGCCAGCTCACGCCGGACGGTTCGGACTGCGCGGCGGCGGCCAGCCGGTCGGCCGCGTCGACGACCAGTGCGGCCAGGCGCGGGTCGCCGGTGCGGTGCCAGAGGTGGGCGGCGGCCAGTCCGCTGCCGGCGCAGCCGTGGGTGATGTCGTGGCTGGGGGTCGGCTCCAGCGGGGCCAGGGCCAGGGCCAGCGCGTGGTCCGTGAGCGCGCGGTCGTCGACGGCGCGTCCGGCGTCGTACAGCGCCCAGGCGATGCCGCGGCCGCCGAAGTGCAGGCCCGGACGGATGGAGCGGGTGCCGGTGCGGGCGACGATCCAGTTGCCCGCGGTGGTGATCAGGTCGGGCAGGCGGGGGTCGCCGGTGAGCTCGAAGTACCGGGTCAGGACCGCCAGTACGCCTGCCGCGCCCTGCTGCACGGTGCACGGGTCGGTCTCCCCGGCCAGGGTGGACACCGGCCACAGTCGCCGTTCGTCGGCCGGGGTCATGGTGTCGACGAGGTGGTCCACCATCCCCTCGATCGCGAGCTGCGTCGCGGGGTCCTGTTCGGCGGTCCGCGCCGGTCCGGCCGCGGGGTGCGCCGGCCGTCCCGGTTCCGGCCGGCCGAGGACCGCGCGTGCCCTGGCGGGGTCCCAGCGCTCGGCGGGGTCGTCCCGCATCAGCCCGAGGATCGTCTCGGGGACGCCGTCCGGCAGGTGAAGCGTTTCGTCACAGGCGGTCAGCCACTCGGCGAACCGCTGCTCGGCGGGCCTGGTGTCCGGTTCCTCCGGCAGCAGGTTCGGTACCTTCCCGGCGAGCACGAAGCAGACGGTGGCGCCGAGGCTGTAGTAGTCGGCCGTCGGGGAGACGGGAGCGCCCACCAGGCGCTCCGGGGCGCTGAAGCCGGGCGTCCCCACCTTGGTCGGGAGCGGGGCGTCGTCCTTCAGGACGGCCAGCTCCAGGTCGATGAGGCGCAGTTCCCCGTCGGGGCGGACCATGACGTTGCCGGGTGTGAAGTCCCTGAGCACGCAGCCGTGGGCGTGGGCGGCGGCGACCAGCTCCACCAGCCGCCCGGCCTGGGCGAGCGCGTCCGTCCGGTAGCGTTCGCCGCCGACGTCGCGGAAGCGCTCGGCGACCCAGGTGCGCAGCGGCACACCCGGCACTTCCTCCTGGGCGAGGAACAGGTGCCCGCCCGTCTCGAACATCGCGAGCGGCTCCGGTGCCAGTCCGGTGCCCTTGAGCTTCTCCAGCGTCCTGGCCTCGGCGCGCAGCCAGTCGCGGACGTCGGAGCCGGACGCGTCGCCCTCGACGTGCGGCCGGGCCTCCTTGATCACCGCGGGTGCGCCCGTGGTGACGTCGGTGCCCCGGTAGACACCGCCCTTGTTGGTGTGCCGGATCGCTTCCCGTACCGAGAACCGGCCGCCGAGCAGCACCGGTCGCCTGGCCGCCTTCTGCTGCTGTGGCGGCAGCGGTACGGAGGCGGGGAACGGGCTGACCGCCCACGGCGGTGGGGAGTACTGTCCGGTGCGCTTGTCCTCCACGGGATTGCCGTCGGGGTCCTCGATGAACCACACCAGCAGGCCCTGGTCCGAGAGCCGCCGCCGGCCGACGAAGGCGCCGTAGCGGTAGTGCACCAGGCTGTTCGGGGCGTAGGGCTGGTCGGACAGGATCCGGGGGCCGGCCAGTCCCGTCGTGGCCCTGTGGAGTTCGAGCGCTATTCGGGCGGCGGCGCCGTCGGAGGGCGGGTACACGGTGATGAACTTGCCCGAGTTTCCCCGCGGAGTGGCCCGCGAGTTGAGTGCGCTCACCTGCTCCAGCGACCGGACGAACTTGAATGTCGCCTCCTCGTGCAGCAGCACGGCCAAGGATTTGACGAGGACTTCCGGGGCGGAGGCGGCCGTCGCGGAGACGTGGAGTTTCCAGCCCTGCCGGCGGTGTATACCGGTGTGGTGGGTGAGGCGGCACCACATCTCGTCCGCGTCGGTCGTCCAGCGCGCGCCCGTCCCTGTGGCCTGTAACGCCCGGCCGAGCAGACTTTCGAGGTCGACTTCGGTTGCGTGGCTCGTCATGCGTGTCCCTCCCTACGGTGAGAACCGCTGAGGGGAATATGCCTTCAGTAAGAAGAAATGCACAATACGCGATCGACGGAACTCACTCGATTCAGCGAGCGCACGGTGTTATCACGGCCATGTCCGGCGCAATCCGGCGCAATAGAGGCGCACGCCGAATTGAGCGCGAGTAAATTGAGCACGAGTTACCAGCGTACTATTTCCTCTTGCCCTTAATCGGGTCCGCCGCGAAAGGCTCTAGCCGGTGATGCGCAGCGCCAGCAGGGCGACGTCGTCCTCGCGGTCGCGGCCGAAGCTGGTGAGGAGGGTGTCGCACAGGGCGTCCAGGCCGGGCAGGGCGCCGACCGCGGCGGCCCTGAGCTGCTCCATCGACACCGCGATGTCGACGCCACGGGACTCGATCAGCCCGTCGGTGACCATGAGGAGCCGGTCGGCGGGGGCGAGCACCAGTTCGGTCGGCGGCGGGTGCGGCAGGCCCACTCCGAGCAGCGGGCCGGCCGCCTTGACGTACTCGGCGCTGCCGTCGTCGCCGAGTATCAGCGGCGGGATGTGCCCGGCGTTGGCGACCCGGGTGCGCCCGGTCCCCGGGTCGATCAGGGCCAGGCAGACGGTGGCCGTGACATCGGCGTGGTAGTGCTGGAGCAGTCGGTCGAGCCGTTCGGCGAGTGCGGCCGGGTCGCTCTCCGCGAGGCAGTAGGCGCGCAGCGCGTGCCGGAGTTCGACCATGACGGTGGCCGCTTCCAGGGAGTGCCCCACCACGTCCCCGACCGCGGTGAGCACCTGGTCGCCGACCCGCAGGGCCGCGTAGAAGTCGCCGCCGATCTCCGTCTCCCGGGACGCGGGCTCGTACCGCACCGCTATGTCGACGCCGGGCAGCTCGGGCAGCTGGTGCGGGCGGGGCAGGAAGCTGTGCTGGAGGGTGAGCGCGACATGCCGCTCCACCTGGTACATGAGCAGCGGCTCGGCGACCAGCGCGGTGGCCTGGGCCAGCTGGGCGAGCAGCGCCTCGTTCTCGGGGCTGATCCGGCGCTGCCCGCGGGTGGGCGTGGCCAGGCACACCGGCACCTTGCCGTCCTGGGTGAGCACCAGCGTCAGCCGGGCGTCGTGCTGCACACCGGGCCGGAAGAACCCCGCGGGCCACTGCGGCGCCGGCACGGTGGTGATCCGGACCCCGGACTGGCCCCGGGTGAGCCGCTTCAGCAGGCCGGCCACGTCCCGGTGGGCGCTCTCGTCCGGCAGCGCGAGGGAGGTGCGCTCCCGGTACAGACCGCGGTACAGCTTCTCGTTCTGGTCGAGGAAGAAGACGGCGGCGGGGCAGCCGAGGAGCCGGGCCGCGCCGTCCGCGGCGGCGTCGGCCAGTTCCTGGAGCGAGCGGGCCGACTGGATGGTGACGATCGACTCCGAGAGCTGCCGGAGCCGTCGCACCAGAGCCTGGTCGTCGGCGCGCAGCCGGGCGGCGCGCACCGCGGTCCGGACCACGGCGTCGATGTCCGCGGGTTCGGCGGGCACCGTCAGGTACGCCTCGGTGCCCGTGTCCAGTCCCGGGCAGCGGTCCGCCGGGGCGACGGCGAGGGCGGAGAAGTGCACGACGGGCAGACCGGCCATGTGCGGCCGTTCCTTGAGCCGGCGGCACAGTTCGAAGCCGCTCATGTCCGGCAGGTGCACGTCCACGAGGACCACGTCGGGCAGGGCGCCCTTGCGCAGCCGTACGTCGAGTTCGCCGAGCGCCTCCCGGCCGCTCGCGACCGCGACGACCTCGTGTCCGGCCCGGCGCAGCACGGTGCCGATGGCGTACCGGCTCGCGGACGCGTCGTCCACGACCAGCACGGTCGTGTCTGTCAGCCTGCCGTCGACGTCCATGTTCCCAGCCCCTGGACCGCACCGGTGGGGCAGGCCCCGGTGCCGGGCCTGCCCCACCAACGTAACGCCACTCTCACGTGGTCCGGGAGAACACCGCCACCGTCCGTCCCGGAACGGAGAAGGTACCCGTCTTCCGCTCGTACGAAGCGGACCTGACGACGGAATCCGCGCCGGACGCCTGCACGGGGTGCAGCCGGTAACCGGTACCGGCCAGAGCCGCCACCCGCTGCTCCTGCTGCCCCGGCGTCGCGTTGAACACGACGACCAGGTCACCGAGTCGCATGGTGATCACTCCGGGGGTCTCGTCCTTGCCCGACAGCGGGAAGGAGAGCTTCGACTGCACCTGGTCGGCGGTGTCCAGGGAGAACACGCTCTCGGTCGTACGGATCCTCAGCAGATCGCGGTACGCGGCCGAGGTCCCCCGGATCTGCCCGCAGCCGACCCGCACCGAACTCAACAGGGGTTTGGCGTACGGCCACTTGGACTCGTTGTCGGCGGCCGTCGGCAGTCCGCGCCCGAAGCCGTTGCCGTCGGCGCAGTTCCAGTGGATGGCGTTGAACCAGTCGCCGCTGTCGAAGGAGTTGCGGTCCAGGGACTTGGAGCGCAGCAGGTCCGTGCCCGCCTGGGAGAGCGAGGGGCCCTGGGAGAAGGTGGCCGTGGCCATCGCCAGCACCTGCATCCGGGCCCGGTCGGACGCGGAGGTGTCCTTCGGCAGCTTGTACGTGAGCGCGTCGAACAGCGACTCGTTGTCGTGGGCGTCGACATAGGCGAGGGCGTCGCCCGGCGCGTCCGCGTAACCGGCGGGCGAGCCGTTGTAGTCGACCTCGGCACCGGTGACCTGCTTGCCGTCGTCGTCGGTGAACCGGTACCTCGCGAGGTTGCCGGTCAGACCGACCTTGATCAGGTCCTGGTAGTGCAGCAGCCGCGCCTTCTGCTCGGCCGCGGTGCCGTTGGCCGCCGAGGAGTTGGGGTCGGTGTACAGCCCGGAGGCGAAGCCCTGGACTCCGGGGTCGCCGTCGAAGGGGCTGCCGCCGCGTACGGCGTCGCGGGCGCGGTCGGAGAAGGTGGCGATGCCGGTGCCGGCCATGTTCTTCTGGGTGGCCTGCACGAACCGGGCGTCGTCGGCGACCTCGCCGAAGTTCCAGCCCTCCCCGTAGAGGATGATCTTCTTGCCGTCGACGCCGTCCTTCTTCGGGGTCAGCGCGTCGAGTGCCTTGCGGACTGCCAGGATGTTGGCCTTCGGGTGGTGGCCCATCAGGTCGAACCGGAAGCCGTCGACCTTGTACTCCTTGGCCCAGGTGACGATCGAGTCCACCACCAGCTTGCCCATCATGGCGTTCTCGGGCGCGGTGTTGGAGCAGCAGGTGCTGTCGGCGACGCTGCCGTCGGCGAGCAGCCGCTGGTAGTAGCCGGGCACGATCCGGTCGAGGACGGAGGTGTCCGCCTGACCGGCGGCCGCCGTGTGGTTGTAGACGACGTCCATGACGACCCGCAGCCCGTCCTGGTTGAGGGACTTCACCATCCGGCGGAACTGCACGGTGCGCGCCGTACCGTCCGGGTCGGTGGCGTACGACCCCTCGGGGACGGTGAAGTGGTACGGGTCGTAACCCCAGTTGTAGGCGTCGGTGGCGGCGGTCTTCGCCACGCACGCCTGCTGCTGGTCGGAGTCTGCCGGGTAGGAGGCCAGGTCGCAGCCGGGGGTGGCCTGGTCGGCCTTCTTCTCGGGGACGGTGGCGAAGTCGAAGACCGGGAGCAGGTGGACGTAGGAAGTGCCGGACCTGGCGAGGGCCCTGAGGTGCTTTGCGCCGTCGCTGCCCTGGTCGCTGAAGGCCAGGTAGGTGCCCCGGTGCGCGGCCGGGACCGTGGCGTCCGCCACCGAGAAGTCGCGGACGTGCAGCTCCTGGATCTGCGCGTCCTTCAGGGGCACGGCCTTGGGCTTGGTGTACGTCGACCAGCCGCCCGGCGCGAGGGACCGGTCGTCCAGGTCGGCGACGAGGCTGCGCTCGGAGTTCGCGGTGAGGGCGACCGAGTAGGGGTCGGTGACCTCGTTGGTCACGATCTTCCGGACGCTGGGCGCCCAGACCTTCACGACGTACCGGTAGGGCTTGTTCTTCCAGGACGCGGGGCCGGTGACGGACCAGACGCCGGTGGCGGGGTCGCGGTGCATCGTCTTCAGCGAGCCGTCGAGTTCGAGGGCGACGGACTGCGCGGTCGGCGCCCAGACCGAGAGGGTTGGCTTCCCGTGGTGGAAGACCGGGCCGAGGGCCGCCCTGGTCGCCGACGCGTACACGTCGTCCAGGACACCGGCGATCTGCACACCGGTCGCGGCCAGCACGGCACCTCCCCCAGAGCCGAAAGCCTGGGAGGTGCCCCCAGCGGCCCGCTGGGAGGCGACGAGCTGCCCGCTGAGCGCCTCGCGCACCCGGTCGCGGTCGCGCGGGTCGACCGACCAGGCCGTGTAGTCCTTCAGGTACGGGAACTTCGCCTTCTGGGCGTCGGTGAGCGTGGTCTTCGTCAGCCGCAGCCAGCGCTCGTCGTCGCTGGTGAGCGTCCCGTCCTTGACGGCGATCGAACCGTCCTGGGAGTAGAGGAGCTGGGTCGAGGCGGCACCGTCGACGCCGTCCCAGGCGACCGTGTCCCGGTCGATCCAGACCGCCTTGGACGTGGTCAGGTCGAGCGCGGCCGCGCTGCCGGCGGGCTGCGGGAGCAGGTGCTTCTCCTGGCCGTTCAACAGCCACACCTCGTAGCCGTCGGACGTGAGGTCGAGGGACTGGTCGGCGGACAGGTCCTTCTCGTCGCCGTTGTGGATGATGTAGCTGAGACTGGTGGCACCCTCGGTGAGCGGTACCTCGAAGACCGCGCCATAGGCGTCAGTCTTCACCGGCTTCAGCGGGTTCGACCAGTCGGTGGGGTCCGCCGCGCCCGTCCAGACGTGCAGGCCCCAGCCGTCGTAGTTCCCGTCGGCACGGTGGTAGTGGATGACGGCACGGGTGGTGTCCTGAGCAGGGTAGTCGGCGGTCGGCTTCTCGGTGAGCACGTCCGCCTTCCCCTGTTCGATCCAGACCTCGCCCGTCCTGGTGACGTCGATGGAGCGGTCGGCGGAGACGTCCTTGTTCCCGTCCTTGTCGACGACGAGGAAGCCGACGTTCGAGGCGCCGGGCTTCAGCTTGACGTAGGCGAAGGCGCCGTAGGCGTCCCGGCCGGTGAAGGGGTGTCCCGCGGGCCAGGTGGTGGCCTCGCCGTCGGCCAGGTCGCCCCAGGCGTACAGGCCCCAGTCGGCGTAGTCGCCGTCGGTGCGCCGGTAGTGGACGACCGCGTAGTCGCGGGCGGAGGCGGTGGGGGTCTCGGCGGCGGGCGGGGTGCCGGAGGTGCTCTCGGCGAGCGCGCCGCTCGTGTGCCCGGCCGAGTCGACGACGACCGCCTTGTAGCGCAGCGGGGTGCCGGCCGGGACGTCCGGGGCGATGGTCTGGGTGACCTTGTAGGGGGCGTGGTCGGCCGAACCGAGGACCGTCCACTTCCCGCTGCCCACCTGGGCGGCGAAGACGACCCGGTCGAGCTGTCCACCGGTGACGTCCGCGGTGAGGTCGACGGTGCCGGTGGCGCCGGCGGCCGGGGCGGTGAGGGTCAGGGCGGGGGCGGTGGCGGGCTCGGCGAGGAGGCCGGCCGCCTTGTAGACGACGGCGGACTCGCCGGGGACGGTGACGGTGACGCCGTGGTCCTGGCCGGACGTGAGGGTGCCGTCGGTGCCGTAGAGCGCGCGGTAGCGCATGCCGGCGGAGCCGGTGGTGAAGGTCGCGGTCCTGGCCGTGCCGGCGTTGTTGAAGGCGACGACGTACTCCTGGCCGGTCTTCGCGTCCGTCCGGGTGAACGCGTAGACGCCGGAGCCGGCGGCCGCGTAGCGCTCGGTCTGGACGCCGTCGGCGAGGGCCGGGTTGGCCTTGCGGAGCTTTCCGAGAGCGCTGATCTGCCGGTAGAGCGGTGCGCTGGTGTCGTAGGAGTCACTGGCGGCGGTGCGGTCGGTGCCGATCTCGTCGTCGTCCAGGTAGTCGGCGACCTTGGAGGCGAACATCGTCTGCCGGGCGTCCTTGTCCCCGCCCGAGCCGGTGAAGCCCTGTTCGTCGCCGTAGTAGACGACCGGGTTGCCCCGGCTGAGGAACATCACCTCGTTGGCGAGCCTGTCCTTCGCGAGCAGTTCGGCGTCCGAGGCCTTCGGGTTGTCCTGCTTGAGGAAGTACCCGATGCGGCCCATGTCGTGGTTGCCGAGGAAGGTGACCTGCTCGTAGGCGTTGGCCTTGTCGGTCGTGTACTTGTAGTCGTCGCCGAAGACACCCGCCAGCTTCTGGGCGCTGCCGCCCTGGGAGGCGTAGGAGCGGGCCGCGTCCTGGAAGGGGAAGTCGAGGGTCGCGTCCAGGCGCCCCCGGGTGACGTACGGAGACGTGACGGATGTGTCGGCGGAGTACGTCTCGCCGAACATGAAGAAGTTCCTGCGTCCTTGCCGCGCCGCGTACGCGTCGAGTGCGGTGGCCCACTGGGTCCAGAACTCCATGTCGACGTTCTTGACGGTGTCGATCCGGAAGCCGTCGACAGCGAAGTCCTTCACCCACCGTTCGTAGATCTTCTCCATGCCGTGTACGACCTCGGGCCGTTCGGTCCACAGGTCGTCCAGGCCGGAGAAGTCGCCGTAGGTAGCGGACTCGCCGGCGAACGTGGAGTCGCCCCGGTTGTGGTACATCGTGGGGTCGTTGAGCCACGACGGCACCTTCTCCCGGCTGGTGACGACCGGGGTGCGCGGGAAGGAGGCGGTGGAGACGGCCGGGAACCCCTTCTTCCCGTCGGCGTAGTCGGCGTCGTCGAAGGGCCGCCCGTCGTCGGTGAGGTAGGGGAAGGCGCCCTTGGAGAGGTAGTCGTAGGACTTCTCCTGGTAGTCGACGACGTCGGCGGTGTGGTTGGTGATGACGTCGAAGAAGACCTTCATCCCCTTGGCGTGCGCCTTGGAGATCAGGGTCGCCAGGTCCTTGTTGGTCCCGAAGTGCGGGTCGACCCGGGTGAAGTCGGTGATCCAGTAACCGTGGTAGCCGGCGGAGGCGTTGCTGCCGGTGCCCTGCACGGGCTTGTTCTTGAAGATCGGCGCCATCCAGATGGCGGTGGTGCCGAGCCCCTTGATGTAGTCCAGGCGCTTGGTCAGGCCCTTGAGGTCGCCGCCCTGGTAGAAGCCCTTGTCGGTGGGGTCGTAGCCGGTGGAGAGCCGGGAGCCGGTCAGTCCGCCTTCGTCGTTGCTCCTGTCCCCGTTGGCGAAACGGTCCGGCATGACGAAGTAGAACTGCTCGCGGGTGTCGTCGTGCCGGGCGGGCTCGGCGGCGAGCTTCGCGTCGGAGGGCGGCGCGGGCGGGGCGGCGGCGTGTGCGGCCGACGGCTGCACGAGCGCGACGGCGAGGGCGGCGACGGCGACGGCCGCGACCCGTCTGACATGTATCACCGGCATGAACTCCTAGCGATAGCGGCTCATTTGGATCCGTGCTGGGTCCGACCCCGCGCGACCGTATCGCTAACGAAAGGTTTACAGCAAGAGGCTTGAAACTCACAGCAAGAACTTTCACGAGGCGTATTGACGCGATGTCTCAACTGGCCCACGCTCCAGAGTTGTTGAAGCCTGTCCCTCTTGTTTCGGAGCCGCACATGACCGGACACCGCCCCCCGGGTGTCTTCAGACGCACGGCCGTCGCGATCGCCGCGGGCGCCCTGGCACTCGCGGGTGTCGTCGCCCTGCCGGCCACCACCGCGCAGGCGGACACCACCGCCAAGGGCGACGTGATCGCCAACCTCTGGGAATGGAACTGGAACTCGATCGCGTCCGAGTGCACCAACGTGCTCGGCCCGGCCGGGTACGGAGCGGTGCAGGTCGCGCCGCCCTCCGAGTCCCTCAAGCAGTCCAGCTACTACTGGTGGGACGTCTACCAGCCCTACTCGTACACCCTGAACAGCCGCTTCGGCACGGCGACGCAGTTCGCCTCGATGATCAGCGCCTGCCACGCGGCGGGCGTGAAGGTCTACACCGACGCGGTGATCAACCACACGGCCGCCCAGACCGGCACCGGCTACGACGGCACCGCGATCACCGACAAGTACGACACCCCGGACTGGAACCCGGGCGACTACCACACCTCGGCCGACTGCCCGACCTCCGACCTGACCATCCAGGACTACTCGAACCTCACCCAGGTCCAGAACTGCGAACTGCTGGGCCTGCCCGACCTCAAGACCGGCGCGGACAACGTCCGTTCGGGCCTCGCGGCCTTCCTCAACAAGCAGATCGCGCTGGGCGTCGACGGCTTCCGCGTCGACTCGGCCAAGCACATCCCGGCCACCGACATGGCGGCCATCGTGGCCAAGCTGAACACCACGACGTCGGGCGCGGCACCGTACGTCTTCGACGAGGTGTACCCGGGCTCGACCCCGCTGCCCAGCGACTACTACGGCTCCGGTGACGTCCTGGACTTCACGTACGCGAGCAAGATGAAGTCGGCCTTCCAGGGCAACGTGAGCGACCTGTCCTCGCTGTCCTCCTCCGGCATCCTGCCGGCCGCCAACTCGGTGTCCTTCGTGACCAACCACGACACCGAGCGCAACGGCCTGCACATGTCGTACAAGGACGGCGACAGCTACAAGCTCGCCAACCTCTTCGAACTCGCCTACAAGTGGTCGACGCCGACCGTCTACTCCAGCTGGCAGTGGACCCAGAGCGACCAGGCGCCGCCGAACTCGTCCGGCTTCGTCACCGACACGAACTGCTCCAGCGGCTGGAACTGCCTCGACCGCGACACCGCCGTCGTCGGCATGGTCGCCTGGCACAACGCGGCCGGCAGCGCGGCGGTCTCCAACTGGCAGACCATGTCGTCGAACGTCATCGGCTTCGGCCGCAGCGGCGCGGGCTTCTTCGCCCTCAACAACGGCTCGTCCGCGGCGACCTACACCTTCACCACCGGCATGGCCGACGGCACGTACGCGAACGTCGTCGACGGCGGCGCCACCAAGGTCACCGTGTCCGGCGGCAGCGCCACCCTCACCATCCCGGCGAAGAGCGCGATCGCCTTCTACAACTCCTCCTACACCTGCACGGTCGGCTGTGACGGCGGCGGCAGCGGCGGCTCCACCTCCACGGTGACCGCGACCTTCGACGAGTACGCGTCCACCACGAGCGGCACCGACGTCTACGTGGTCGGCTCCATCGACGCGCTCGGCGGCTGGGACACCTCCAAGGCGGTCAGGCTCTCGTCCACCGGATACCCGATCTGGTCGGGCGCGGTGAGCGTGCCGATCAACACGTCCTTCACGTACAAGTTCATCAAGAAGGACTCGTCCGGGAACGTGACCTGGGAGTCCAACGCCAACAGATCCGCCACGACCACCACGTCGGCGCTCTCCCTCGACAACTCCTGGAACGTGGCGAACACCGACGCCACCGACGTCACCTTCAACGAGTACGCCACCACCACCTACGGCACCAACGTCTACGTGGTCGGCTCCCTCGCCTCCCTCGGCTCCTGGAACACCAGCGACGCGATCCCGCTGTCCTCGCAGTCGTACCCGACGTGGAGCAAGCTGGTGATCGTCCCGAAGAGCACGGCCTTCACGTACAAGTACCTCAAGAAGGACTCGTCCGGGAACGTGACCTGGGAATCGGGCACCAACCGCTCCTACACGACCGGCACGTCCTCGGGCTACACGACGAGTGACACCTGGAAGCAGTGACCCGGCGATCGGGCGGACGGCCGCCACCGGGAGTTTCTCCCGGTGGCGGTCCCTCATGCGCCCGCTCCCCCATCCACCTGGA
>NZ_JBEYFC010000249.1:0-12684 GCF_040634175.1 Streptomyces sp. NPDC007162 | reverse complement strand
GCCCCGGTCGTGGCAGCCAACGGTGGCGGTGCCTTCGTCAACAAGCTCTCGGTGGCGGAGAACCTGCTGCTGGGCCGCCGCCCGCGCGAGTCCAGGCGGCGGTTCCTGGTGGACGGCGCCGCACAGCGGGCCGAGGCGGAGGCGATGCTGGCGGAGATCGGCCTGTCCGCGAAGACGATCCCGGTGGGCCGTGAGGTGCGCACCCTTCCGGTGCCGACCCGGCAGATGATCGAGATCGCCAAGGCCTGGGGCCGCGAGCCCAGGCTGCTGATCCTGGACGAGCCGACCTCCTCACTGGGGCCGGTCGAGGCCGAGATGGTGCTGGGCCTGGCCCGGCAACTGGCCGAACGCGGCGGCACGGTGCTCTTCATCGGGCACCGGCTGGACGAGGTCCGGGAGGTCAGCGACCGTGTCCTGGTGCTGCGCAACGGCCGGCTGGTGGCCGACCTCGAACCCGCGGAGGCCACCGAGGAACGGCTGATCCGGGAGATGGTCGGCGGCGAGGTCGCGCAGGGCGAACCGAAGGCACCGCCGGCCACCAGCCCGGTCCTGCTGCAGGTCGAGGGCCTGACCGCGGACGGTCTCGGACCGGTCGACCTCGAGGTGCGCGAGGGCGAGATCCTGGGCGTGGCCGGGCTGATGGGCTCGGGCCGCAGCCGCCTGGTCCACACGATCGCGGGTGCGCAGCCCTCGACCGGCGGCCGGATGCGGCTGGGCGGCGAGTCGTACCGCCCGAAGGGTGCGGGGGACGGGGTGGCGGCCGGGATCGCACTGATCCCCGAGGACCGCAAGGAACAGTCACTGGTCCTCTTCGCGTCGATCCGCTCCAACGTCGTCGTCTCGGTCCTCAAGCGGATCAGCAGCCGGGGGCTGCTCGGCCCGGGCCGGGAACGCGCCGAGGCCCGGAAGATCACCGAGAACGTCAACGTGCGCATGCAGTCGGTGGAGCAGCCGATCGGCTCGCTGTCCGGCGGCAACCAGCAACGTGCCATCTTCGGGCGGGCGTTCGCCGCCGAGCCGCGCCTGCTGCTGCTCGACGAGCCGACGCGTGGCGTGGACGTGGGCGCGAAGGCGGAGATCTACCAGTTGATCGACCGTGCGGCCCAGGAAGGCATGGGCGTCGTGGTCGCCTCCTCCGAGCTGGAGGAACTGCTGTGGATCTGCCACCGGATCGCGGTGATGAACCACGGACGGGTCGCCACGGTCATCGACCGGGCCGACGCCACCAAGGAACGGATCATGACGGCCGCGGCCGGAACAGCGCCGAACGCGCCGGAAGAGGCCGCTCGGGAAACGACCGGCCAGGAACACCTCACGAACGGAGCCACAGCATGAGCGCGCAGAGCACGCTCGCCCCCGAGGAGGCCGCGCCGAAGCAGCGCCCGGCCGTGTCCAACCTCGCCCGCAAGCTCGCCGCCTCCCCGGAGGCCGGCGTCATCATCGCCTGTGTGCTGGTGTTCGCCGGGATCGCCGCCAACGCCGACACGTACACCGCCGTGGGCAACCTCCAGGTGATGGGCCGCGACCTGTCCCAGGTCGGCATCCTGGCGATCGGCGAGTCACTGGTCATCCTGACCGGCGGCATCGACCTGTCGGTGGGGGCGCTGGCCGGCCTGGCGGGCATCCTGGCCGCCTGGTTCAACGTCAACGAGGGCATGCCCGCGCCCCTCGCCATCCTGTTCACCCTGGTGATCTGCGGCGCGGTCGGCCTCTGGCACGGGGTCATGGTCACCCGTCTCAACGTGCCGCCCTTCGTGATCACCCTGGTCACCTACACGGTCGCCCAGGGCACCGCGCTCGCGATCACCAGTGGCTCGCCCATCAACAACCTCGACCCGATGTTCAGCAACCTGAGCCAGTACTACATCGGCCAGATCCCGGTCCCCGCACTGTTCTTCGTCGGCGCGGCCGCCGTCGCCTGGTTCGTGCTGGAACGCACCTACGTGGGCCGGCAGATCTACGCGGTCGGCGGCAACAAGGAGGCCGCCCGGCTCGCCGGCATCCCGACCGCCCGCCGGATCACCTCCACCTACATCGCCAGCGCGGCGCTCGCCGGTGTGGTGGGCGTCCTGGTGATCGGCCGCATGAACGTGGCCGACCCGTCGGTCGGCGCCGGCTGGGAACTGACCGCGATCGCCGCCGCGGTGGTCGGCGGGATGTCGCTCTCCGGCGGTGAGGGCCGGATCGCCGGCATCGCGGCCGGCGCGATCCTGCTGGAGTTCATCACCAACGGTCTGCTCGCTCTCAAGGTCAGCCCCTACGACCAGCAGGTCGTACAGGGCGCGGTCCTCGGCGTCGCCATCCTGCTCGACCGGGCGCGCGCCCGATACTTCGGCAGGAGCCGCGCCTAGCACGCGGTCGGCTCGGCGGACCGGGGCGCACGAAGCCCGGTCGGCGTCGGCACATGACCGAACGACGGTCGACATATCGAATACCGCTGTGTGGAGGAGGCTGATGGTGAACGCCGGGGACGAGATCGCGGGGAACCCCGAACTCTGCGTCGTGGGAGTGGACTTCGGGACACTGTCGGGACGGGCCGTGGTGGTCCGCGTCCGCGACGGCGCGGAACTGGGCACGGCCGAGCACGCGTACCGGCACGCGGTCCTGGACCGGGAACTGCCGGACGGTACCCGGCTGCCACCGGACTGGGCCCTGCAGGTGCCGTCGGACTACGTCGACGTGCTGCGCCACGCGGTGCCCGAGGCGCTCGCGGCCGCCGGTGTGCGGTCCGAGCAGGTGATCGGCATCGGCACGGACTTCACCGCGTGCACGGTGCTGCCGGTGCTCGCCGACGGCACCCCGCTGTGCGAACTGGCCGAGTACACGGGCCGCCCGCACGCCTACGTGAAGTTGTGGAAGCACCACGCCGCCCAGGGCCAGGCCGACCGGATCAACGCGCTGGCCGCCGAGCGCAAGGAGCCGTGGCTGGGGCGGTACGGCGGGAAGATCTCCTCCGAGTGGGAGTTCGCCAAGGCGTTGCAGGTCCTGGAAGAGGACCCGGAGATCTACCACCGCACCGAACGCTGGCTGGAGGCGGCGGACTGGATCGTCTGGCGGCTGTGCGGCACGTACCTGCGCAACGCCTGCACCGCCGGTTACAAGGGGCAGTACCAGGACGGCGCCTACCCCTCACCCGCCTACCTCGCGGCACTCAACCCCGCTTTCGCCGACTTCGTGACCGGGAAGCTGGAGCACCCCATCGGCACGCTGGGCGCGAAGGCCGGGCACCTGACGGCCGAGGCGGCGGCGTGGACGGGACTGCCGGAGGGCATCGCGGTCTGCGTGGGCAACGTCGACGCACACGTCACGGCACCCGCGGCGGGAGCCGTGGAGCCCGGCCAGATGGTGGCCATCATGGGCACCTCCACCTGCCATGTGATGAGCTCCGACCAGCACGGCACGGTCCCCGGCATGTGCGGGGTCGTCGACGGCGGCATCCTCCCCGGTCTGTGGGGCTACGAGGCAGGGCAGAGCGGTGTCGGAGACATCTTCGGCTGGTTCGTGCGCACCGGTCTGCCCGCCGACTACGCCGAGCAGGCGGCCGCGCTGGGCCGGGACGCGCACGAACACCTGACGGCGCTCGCGGCCGGACAACGGGTGGGCGAGCACGGCCTGATCGCCTTGGACTGGCACAGCGGCAACCGCTCCGTGCTCGTCGACCACGATCTGAGCGGTGCGGTCGTGGGACTGACCCTCTCGACCCGGCCGGAGGACGTCTACCGCGCGCTGCTGGAGGCGACGGCGTTCGGCACCCGCACCATCATCGACGCCTTCGAGACCTCCGGTGTCCCGGTCGGGGAACTCATCATCGCCGGCGGGCTGACGAAGAACGCGCTGCTGATGCAGATCTACGCGGACGTCACCCGGCGCCCGCTCGGGGTCATCGGCTCCGCCCAGGGGCCCGCCCTCGGCGCGGCGATGCACGCCGCGGTGGCGGCCGGGGCGTACCCCGACATCAAGGCCGCCGCCCGGTCCATGGGCAAGGCCGACCGCGGGGTGTACCGGCCGGACCCGGACCGCGCCGCGGCCTACGACCGCCTCTACCAGGAATACCGGCTGCTGCACGACTACTTCGGGCGCGGCGCCAACGACGTCATGCACCGCCTGCGCCGCATCCGCGCCGAGGCGTCCGCCTGAGCGCCCCACTTCGCACGCCCGCGCGCCGCGCCACCGACACGCCCGCACACCGCTCCACGAAAGGAACCGTCATGACCGCCCCCGAAAAGCCCTCCGCCGGCCAGGAGATCTGGTTTCTCACCGGCAGCCAGGGACTGTACGGCGAGGAAGTGCTGGACCAGGTCGCCCACCAGTCCCGGACGATAGCCGAGAGACTCGACGCGGCCGACCCGATCCGGCTGCGGATCGTGTGGAAGCCGGTCCTCACCGACGCCGAGTCGATCCGCCGGCTCTGCCAGGAGGCCACCGCCTCCGACCACTGCGTGGGCGTGATCGTGTGGATGCACACCTTCTCCCCGGCCAAGATGTGGATCGCCGGCCTGAGCGCGCTGGACCGGCCGGTGCTGCACCTGCACACCCAGTACAACCTGTCGCTGCCCTGGTCGAGCATCGACATGAACTTCATGAACCTCAACCAGGCTGCCCACGGCGACCGGGAGTTCGCCCACATCGAGTCCCGGCTCGGTATCGAACGCAAGATCGTCGCCGGACACGCCACCGACCCGAGGGTCGTCGGGCGCGTCGCCGCCTGGGCCCGCGCCGCCGCCGGCCGGCACGCCGCCCGCACCCTGCGCCTGGCCCGCTTCGGCGACAACATGCGCGACGTCGCCGTCACCGAGGGCGACAAGGTCGAGGCCCAGCTGCGGTTCGGCTTCTCCGTGAACACCTACGGAGTGAACGACCTGGTCGCCGCCGTGGACGCCGTCGACGACAAGGCGGCCGCCGAGCTCGCCGCCGAGTACGTCGAGTCGTACGACATGGTCCCGGCCCTGCGGCCCGGCAACATCCGCCATGACTCCCTGCTCTACGCGGCCCGCCAGGAGATCGGGCTGCGCACCTTCCTCACCGAGGGCGGCTTCACCGCCTTCACCACCAACTTCGAGGACCTCGGCGGCCTGCGCCAGCTGCCCGGGCTCGCCGTCCAGCGCCTCATGGCCGACGGCTACGGCTTCGGCGGCGAAGGCGACTGGAAGACCTCCGCCCTGCTGCGCGTGATGAAGGTGATGGGCCAGGGGCAGCCCGGCGGCACCACCTTCATGGAGGACTACACCTACCACCTCGGGCCCGGCACACCCCGCATCCTCGGCGCCCACATGCTGGAGGTCTGCCCCTCCGTCGCGGCCGACCGCCCCCGGTGCGAGATCCACCCGCTCTCCATCGGCGGCCGCGAGGACCCCGTCCGTCTCGTCTTCGACGCGGCCGAGGGCCCCGCCGTCGTCGTGGGGCTCTCCGACCTCGGCGACCGGTTCCGGCTGACCGCCAACGAGGTCGACGTCGTGCCCCTCACCGAGCCCGTGCCCCAGCTGCCCGTCGCCCGGGCCGTGTGGAAACCACGTCCCTCGCTCGCGGAATCGGCCGAGAGCTGGCTGCTGGCCGGCGCCCCGCACCACACCGTGCTCAGCTCCGCCGTCGACATCGAGACACTGACCGACTACGCCGCCATGACCGGCGTCGAACTGCTCACCATCGGCGAGAACACCACGGTGGAGCAACTCGCCAAGGAGATCCGTTGGAACGCCGCCTACCACCGACTCGCCCAGTCCCTGTGATCCCCGACCGCGTCGAAAGAGCCGAAAGGGACGAGCGATGACCGTACCGGTACGCGACGGCCTGCGGGAGGAGGTCCTGGCTGCCAACCTTGCCATTCCCCGGGCCGGCCTCGCCACCCTCACCTGGGGCAACGTGAGCGGAGTCGACCGCGAGGCAGGGGTGTTCGTCATCAAGCCCTCCGGCGTCCCCTACGAGGACCTCACCCTCGACCACCTGGTGACCGTCCGCCTCTCCGACGGCGCCGTCGTCGAGGGCGACCTGCGCCCCTCCACCGACACCGAGACCCACCGCTGCCTCTACCTGGCGTTCCCCTCCGTCGGCGGGGTCACCCACACCCACTCCACCCACGCCGTCGCCTTCGCCCAGGCCCACCGCGACATACCGGTCCTCGGGACCACGCACGCGGACACCTTCAACGGGCCCGTCCCCGTCACCCGCGACCTCACCGCCGAGGAGTGCGCGAAGGACTACGAGTACAACACCGGCCGCGTCATCGTGGACACGCTCAAGGACGACCGGAAGGCGGTGGAGGTCCCCGCCGCGCTGGTCGCCGGCCACGGCCCCTTCACCTGGGGCGCCACCGCCCGCAAGTCCCTGGAACACGCGATCATCTGCGAGGCCGTCGCCGACATCGCCCTGCACACCCTCAGCCTCGCCCCGACCGCCCCACCGCCCCCGCACCTCCTCGACCGCCACTACACCCGCAAACACGGCCCCGACGCCTACTACGGCAACCCGGACGCGACGTCGACACCCGGATGACCGCTGCACGGGGCAGGGCTTCCCATGGGCTATGATCGATCTTGAGGCGGTCACCGAACCCGGTCGGCTGCTGCCGCGTCGGTGGTCCAAGGAAAGACACCCCGCTTCCTGTGGGGAAATGCAGGTGCAAGGCCTGCCCGGCGCTCGATCACGGGGCCCGTCCGCACACCGCGGACGGGCCCCGCGCGTTGGCACCTGGTGGGCCGCGGCCGGACGGCAGGCGCATCGCTTCGAAGCCGCGCCGGTTCACGGGCAGGTCGCCGCCAGAGGGCGTTCCTTGCGGCGGCGCGTGCGGCGGGTCGGGTACATCACCACTACCGGTAGTTTCAGGGCGTAAGCCGTCCACCACCCTGGAGACACCCATGACTGAACGTACCGACCGGATCATCGCCGCTCTGCGCAGCGGACACGACCACCTCGCCGCCCGGGTGCGCGGCCTGGCTGCCGCCGACCTCACCAAGGGGTCCGGAGCCGCGGAGTGGGACCTGTCGCAGGTGCTCAGCCACCTCGGCAGCGGTGCGGAGATCACCCTGGCCGTCCTTGAAGGGGCTCTGGACGGCAGCGGTCCGAAGGACATGGACTTCAACAAGTCCGTGTGGGCGCGCTGGGACGCGATGTCCCCGGCCGAACGGGCCGAGGGCTTCGTACCCGCCAACGAGGCGCTGGTGAGCCGCTACGAGGAGCTCGACACGCAGACGCGTGAGAATCTGCGGATCAACCTGGGCTTCCTGCCGACACCCGTGGACGTGGCGACGGCGGCGGGCCTGCGGCTCACCGAATTCACCCTCCACACCTGGGACATCGAGGTCGCCTTCGATCCGGCGGCCGTCCTGGCGTCGGAGGCGACCGAGCCCCTGCTCGACCAGGCCGGTCTGCTCATCGGCCACCTCGGCAAGGCGGACGCCGTGGACGGCCGACCCGTCCGCCTCGCGGTACGGACCACGGATCCCGGCAGGTCCTTCGGTCTCACCCTCGACGAGGCGGTCGCGCTCGGCGACGAACCGGCCGAGCCCGACGCGGTGCTGAGCGCGCCCGCCGAGTGGTGGCTGCGCCTCACGACCGGCCGCCACGCCCCCGCGCACACCCCGACGAGCGTGACCCTCACCGGGGCCGCACTGACGCTGGACGATCTACGACGGGTCTTCCCCGGCTTCTGAGCCGGGGCCCGCGGCGGGGCTTCGCCGCAAGGTGGCGGTCGTCGGACCGCCGACGAGGACGGACAGGAAATCGACGTGGAATCCGGATCTCAGGCAGGGCCGGCCGTATCCCGGCCGGTCGCTGCCGAGAGCGCGCGGAACGCACCGCCGTGCCACCGGGGGCGCCTGACATGGTGGTTGCGGCGCGTGGTGTCCGTCAGCGCCTTCGCGCTGGCGGTGCTGACCATGGCTTCGTTGGTCTTCAACGCCTTCACCGCGGGGCGTGCCGCGGCTCCCGGGGGGCTGCGCTACGTGCAGGCGGCGGACATCCGCACCCGGTACCGGGCCTGGGGCACGAGCGGGTCGCCCGTCGTCCTGGTCCACGGTGCCTTCGAGCAGGCGGACACCTGGGCGCGCCTGGCCCCGCTCCTCGCCCGCGATCACCGGGTCTACGCGCTCGACCTGACCGGCGACGGGTACAGCGAACGCCGAGGCCCCTACACCGTCGACCATCTCACCCGGCAGCTGTTGGGCTTCCTCAGTGCCGTGCACCTCGGCGGGCCCGGCGAACGCCCGCTGCTGGTGGGCCACTCCAGCGGTGCCGCGGTCGTCGCGGAGGCGGCCCTGCGTGCCCCGGGGCGGATCGGGAGCGTGATGCTGCTCGACGGGGACGCCCTGGACACCGGCGCCGGTCCGCCGTCCGCCCTCAGGTACCTGTTGGTCGACCCGTACCGCACCAGCCTGCTCCGGCTCGGCCTCGGCGTCGACCGGCTGATCCGCTCCTTCTACGACGCCCAGTGCGGCCCGGCCTGCCCGCGGCTGGACGCGGCCGGGGTCGACGAGTGGCGTCGGCCGCTGCGGGTGCCGGGCGCCGAGGCCGCGCTGTGGAACATGCTCGGCCAGGGTGTACCCGGTCTCCCCGCGGGCCAGGTGGCCCGACTCGCCGCCGTCCGCATTCCCAAGTCCGTCGTGTTCGGCGCCGAGGACGACGTGTTCAGCAAGCGGACCCCGCAGGAGACCGCCCACCGCATCGGCGCACCCCCGCCCACCCTCATTCCCCGAGCCCGCCACCTCACCATGATCTCCAACCCTCGGCGGGTCGCCGCAGCCGTGGAAGCCCTCGCCGACACCCGTGCCGCTGCGCCGTAGCAGACTCCCCGCCCCTCGGCTGAGGCTGCCGGCGGACGGCGTGGCATCCGCCGAGCGCGCGGCCTCCGTCACGTCGACGGACCGCGTGGTCCTCTTCTCGACGCGGGTCTGGGGCTGCTGCGGGTGCCCACGAAGCTCTTCGCGCAGCCGATGTCGACTCCGGTCAACCCCGAACTGCGGCGCATGGTCGTGGCCGGGCCCGCGTGGTCGCCGGGATGCCGGGGACGACCGTCTCTCCGCGGACGCGCTACCGCGAGATCTCCGTCAACGGCGTCATCACCACCGACCAGGACCACGCCACGGCCCTGGTGACGGCGGACGGCGTCTTCGCCGCCCCCGGCCCCGACCGAGCCGGAGCACTGTTCCCGAACCTGCCGGCCCCCTGACCCTTCACCGGCCGTGCCGGGCGGCCGCATTCCCGGCCCCGCCGCCCGAACCGACGGGCCGTCAGGTCGCCGACGAATCGTCCGAGCCACCGTGCGTACCCCCAACGGCCCCTGCACACAGGGGCGTTCGGGCCCGTCGGCACCGACCTTCGGCATCCGGCGGTCACGGCGTGCTGCACCACTCCGCGTGCCCGGTCGTCATCGTGCCCGAGCCGGTGTGACCACCATGACCGACCGCACCGCCCCCGCCGGCGAAGCCCGCTGACCCCGGGGTGGGCCGACCGGCCCCCCGGTGCACCCCGGCCAGCCCATGGGACCCCTCGCCGATCCGCTGGATGCTCGAAGTGCCCACAGACGCCCGGAGGAGAACCCGATGACGGACGACCTGCTCAGCCGACCCCCGGTCCACGCGCTGCTCGCGGACGGCACCACCGTGTGCATCCGCCCTGCGGCGCCCGGGGACCACGACCAGCTGGAAGGGTTCTACGACGGGATGTCCGCGGAGAACCTGCGGTTCAGGTTCTTCTCGATCAGCCGGCGCTCGGGCGCCCTGGCCGCGGACCGGGCCTGCGCCCCCGCCCGTCCGGGCCACCTCGCCCTGGTCGCACGGACACCGGAAGGGATGATCGGGGTCGCCGAGTACGACACCGGCGGCGACGGCGAGGACACCGCGGAGGTCTCCGTCGCCGTGTCCGACGGGATGCACCACCGTGGAGTCGGCACGCTGCTCGTCGAGCACCTGGTCTCCGCGGCCCGTGCCGAGGGCATCACCGGCTTCACCGCCGACGCGCTCAGCGACAACCGCGAGGTGCTCCGTCTCTTCGCCGACCTGGGGCTGCGCACCGAACGCCGCCTCGAAGGGCCCGAGACGCGCTGTGTCATCCGGCTCACCGAGGACGACGCCTACCTCTCGGCCGTGGAGGCCCGGGGTCGCGCGGCCGACGTGGCCAGTCTGCTGCCCCTGCTGCGGCCCGAGGTGGTCGCGGTCGTCGGCGCGGGACGCAGGCCCGGCTCGGTCGGCCGGGCGATCCTGCACCATCTGCGCTCCGGCGGGTTCACCGGGCGGCTCTTCGCGGTGAACCCCGGTGCCAGTTCGCTCCTCGGCGTCCCGTGCCACCCGTGCGTCGGTGACCTGCCCAGGACCCCGGACCTGGCGGTCCTCGCCGTACCCGCGGCAGCCGTCCCGGCCACCGCCGAGGAGTGCGGCAAGGCCGGTGTGCGGGCGCTGCTGGTGGTGACCTCCGGTCTCGACGCGAACCAGGCACGAGACCTGCTGTCGGCCTGCCGCGGCCACGGCATGCGTCTGGTCGGCCCCAACTGCCTGGGCGTCTCCAACACCGAACCCGAGCTGCGCCTCGACGCGACGTTCGCCGCAGGCCACCCGCTTCCGGGCAGTGCCGGGATCGCCGTACAGTCCGGTGGTATCGGGATCGCCCTGCTCGACGGTCTGTCCCGGCTCGGCATCGGCGTCTCCTCCTTCGCTTCCCTCGGCGACAAGTACGACGTCAGCGGCAACGACATGCTCCAGTGGTGGGAGACCGACGGCCGCACCGACCTGGCCCTGCTGCACCTGGAGTCCTTCGGCAACCCGCGCGGCTTCTCCCGTACCGCCCGCCGGGTGACCCGCCGGATGCCGGTGCTGACGGTCGACGCGGGCCGTACCGACGCGGGCCGGCGTGCCGCCGCCTCGCACACCGCGGCCGCCGCCACCCGCACCATGACCCGGCAGGCCCTGTTCACGCAGGCCGGCATCACCGCGACCCGCTCCGTCGGCGAACTCCTCGAAGCCGCGGCCCTGTTGCACTCCCAGCCGCTGCCCGGCGGATGCCGGGTCGCGATCGTCACCAACGCGGGCGGCGCGGGTGTGCTGGCGGCCGACGCCTGCGCGGAGGCGGGGCTCGCCCTGCCCGCGTTCACCGCGGAGACGGTCGACGACCTGCTCGCCGTACTGCCTGACGGCGCCGCGACCGGAAACCCCGTGGACGCCACCGCCGCGGTCAGCGAGGAACAGCTCGACGCCTGCGTGGACCGGCTGATGCGGTGCCCCGGTATCGACGCGGTACTGGTGGCCCTCGTGCCGACCGCAGTCGCCGAGGCCACCGGCGACGACCTGGTGCGCGCTCTCACCCGGGCGCCCGGGCACCGCCCCCGGCCGGTCGTCGTCGTACGACTGGAGCAGGACCGGTCGGTCGAACTGCTGTCCGCCGAGGGCGGCACGATCCCCTCGTACGCCGAACCACAGGCCGCGGCCCGCGCACTCGCGCACGCCGCCCGCCGCACGGCCTGGCTCGCCCGCCCCGCGGGCACCGTCCCGGAACTCCCCGACGTCGACACCCACCGCGCCCACACGATCGTCGAGGATCACCTGCGGACCTCGCCGGACGGCGGCTGGCTCCACCCGCGCACCTGCGCCGACCTGCTGTCCTGCTACGGAATCCCACAGCTCCCGTGGGCCTGGGCCGAGACCGAGGACGAGGCCGTGCTCGCCGCCGACCGGCTGCGCGGCTTCGACGGACGCGTGGTCATGAAGGCCCACTGGCCGGGGCTGCTCCACAAGACGCAGCAGCACGCGGTCCACCTCGACCTGCGCGGCGACTCCCAGGTGCGCGCCGCCTTCCGGGACCTGGCGACCCGGTTCGAGGGTCTGACGACCGGTGTGGTCCTCCAGCCGCTCGCCGCCCGTGGCACCGAACTGTTCGCGGGCGTCGCCCAGGACGAGGTCTTCGGCCCGCTCGTGCTCTTCGGGCTCGGCGGAACGGCCACCGAGATCCTCGCCGACCACGCCGCACGGCTCGCCCCGCTCACCGATCACGACGTGCACGACCTGATCACCGCGCCGCGCTGTGCCCCGCTCCTGTTCGGTGCGGACGGCGGCGCGCCCGTCGATCTCGACGCCCTGGAACAGCTCCTGCTGCGGTTGTCGCGGATGGCCGCGGACCTGCCCCAGCTCGCCGAGGCCGACTTCAACCCGGTCCTCGCCGCGCCCGGCCAGGTCACCGTGCTCGACGCCCGCGTGCGCCTGCTGCCGCGGCGGCCCCACGACCCCTATCTGCGGCGACTGCGCTGAGGAGGAACAGCCATGAAGCACGACAAGGTCGGCTCCGTGATGACCAGTGACGTCGTCTCGGCCGTCTACGGAACCCCGTTCAAGGAGGTGGCCCGGCTGCTGGCCGGCCACCGGATCAGCGGGCTGCCGGTGATCGACGAGGACGACAAGGTCATCGGCGTCATCTCCGAGACCGACCTGATGGAGCGCCAGGCCGGGACTCCCGACCCCTCCGACCCGCCGCACCCCTCCCGGCTCGCCGCGTTGACACCGTCCGGCCGGAGACAGGCCGCGAAGGCTCAGGCCCGTACCGCCGGTCAGCTGATGACCCGGCCCCCGGTCACGGTGCACGCCGACAACACGATCGTCGAGGCGGCCCGCACCATGGCCGGGTCCCACGTCGAGCGGCTGCCCGTGCTCGACGAGGAGGACCGGCTGGTCGGCATCGTCACCCGGCGCGACCTGCTCCAGGTCTTCC
>NZ_JBEYFC010000248.1:0-12776 GCF_040634175.1 Streptomyces sp. NPDC007162 | reverse complement strand
CGTGCCCTGCCCAGCTTCGGCCTGCTGGTCCTGATGTTCATCTGGCTGGGCTTCGGCACGCTGCCGGTGATGATCCCGCTGGTGATCCTCGCCGTACCGCCGATCCTGGTCACGACGTACGAGGCACTCCGCTCGGTCGACCCGTCCCCGGTGGACGCCGCCCGGGGCATGGGCATGACCGAACCACGCATCCTCTTCCAGGTCGAACTCCCGGTGGCGCTGCCCCTGATCCTCAGCGGTCTGCGCTCGGCGGCCATCCAGATCGTCTCGACGGCGACGATCGCGGCCTACATCAGCCTCGGCGGCCTGGGCCGGTACATCATCGACGGCCTCTACCAGAAGAACTACGAGAAGGTGGTGGGCGGCGCCACCCTGGTGGCGGCGATGGCCCTGGCGACGCTGGGCATCTTCTGGGCGGTGCAGAGACTGACGGTCTCGCCCGGAGTACGGCGGAGCTAGCGCTCCTTCAGGGGCAGCGCCCCGCAGGGGCGCGGCACGGTATCAATATGCGGCTCCGCCGCGTGGGCGCGACCAGCTCCACGCGGCGGACAGTTCCCCACTCACCTCACCGACTACCCCCCACTCCGCGCCAACGCCAGTTCCAGCACGACGAGCAGCGCATCCCGCACCGAACCCCGTTCACGCGCGTCGAAGACGACCAGCGGCGTCCCCTCGGCGACGTCCAGCGCCCAGCGCACCTCGTCCAGCGTGTGCTCCACCTGCCCGTCGAACGCGTTGATCGCGACGGCGAACGGGATCCCCTTGTGCTCGAAGTAGTCGACCGCGGCGTAGCAGTCGTCCAGGCGACGCGTGTCAACGATGACGAGCCCGCCGAGCGCGCCCTCCACGATGTCGTCCCACATGAAGCCGAACCGCTCCTGCCCGGGAGTGCCGAACAGGTACAGCTTCAGCGTCGGGTCGATGGTGATGCAGCCGAAGTCCATCGCCACGGTCGTGGTCGTCTTGCGCGGGGTGAGCGAGAGGTCGTCCACACCCGCCGCGACCTCGGTGATCGACGCCTCGGTGGTCAGCGGCTCGATCTCCGAGATCGAGCCTACGGCGGTGGTCTTGCCCACGCCGAAACCGCCCGCGATGACCATTTTCACCGGCAGCGGCGGCCGGACGGCCGTACGCCCGGCGCCCCGGGTCAGCGAGTCAGTCGGTGTCACGGAGTACCCCTCGGGAGTCGGGGATGGCCCGCAGGCCATCGATAACCCTGCGCAGGACGGACGAGTCGTGGGTGGCCTCGAAGTCGGGCACGTGGACCGTCAGCTGCCCGGCCTCGCGCAGGTCTTCGGCCAGCACCCGGACCACGTTGAGGTGCAGCCGCAGCCGGGCCGCCAGTTCCGCGAGCGACTGCGGAAGCCGACACGCCGCGATGATGTCGTGCTGCTCGAAGGAGAGCCGGTCCAGCACGGCGAGCCCGGCGGCGGTGGCCACCACCTGGGTCTCGACGGGCATCGCCGGTCCGGAGGCGCTGTCCGCCACCCGGCCGGCGGTGACCAGGAACGGCCGTACGGCGGGGGCGGGGCCGACCGGGTCGCTGCCCGGGGGCGGTGAGCCGTCCGCCATGGCTGTGTCTTCCTCTCTCGACCGGGGATCCCGGTCAGCGCGTCTGTGGGACGCCGACGCTGTTCTTCAGCTCCAGGACGAGCTGCGGACTGAGCGCCGCACCGGCGCGGTTGGCGAACAACGTCATCTCGTAGGCGATGTTGCCGAGCTTGGCCTCGTTGTCGGCGACCACGCCGAGCACGGCGCCGTTGCCGATCGCGGAGACGATGACATGGCCGCCCTCCAGGTCAATGATGACCTTGTTGAGGCCGCCCAGACCGTAGTTGCCGGAGGCGCCGGCGGCCAGGCTGGTGATGCCGGAGACGATCGCGGCCAGCCGCTCGGAGTGGGCGCGCTCGCGCAGCTCCGATACGGCGATCAAAAGGCCGTCGGAGGACACGGCGATCGCGTCGACCACGCCTGCGGTCTCGGTGGCGAAGCGGTTCAGCAGCCAGGTGAAGTCGGCTGCGGCCGCCTGCAGGTCGGTCGGCGTGATGCCGCCCGTCGGGGTGTCACCTGTCGACGTGCTCACTGCTCGGCTCCTTCCGGAAGGTGGATCTGGTCGTGCGGCGGATTCGTTCGGGGGTGCGGCGCGGGCCGCTCGTGGCTGCCGGTGTCGCTGTCGCGCCGGGCGCGCTCCACCGCCGCCTCGAACTCGTCGAGGGCGTTCCGCTCGGCCTCGGCGTCACGGGTGCGCGGCGGCTGGGAGAGGGCCTGGGCGGCGCCGACGGTGGTCCGCAGGGTGGCGCCGCGTACCCGGCGGCGCAGCGGGCGGCTGCCGTCGGCGGTGTCGACCGGGGGTTCACCGATGCGCGCGGCCGGGATCTGCGGGGCCGTCCCGGCGTCGGCGGTCGGCTCGCGGCGCGGCACCCGGCGGGGGAGCGGGCCCTCGGGCTCCGCGGCGGCGTGCTCCGGGCCGGTGGCCCAGCTCGGCGTGGCCGCACCGTTGCGCGCCGGGGCCTGGCCGGCCGGCACCGAGGCCGCCGGGGTCGGTCCGGTCGGCTCGGTCGGTGCCGTCGGCTCCACGACGAGCGGGCTGCCGGCGGTGTCGGCCACCGCGCTCATCGTCAGCAACAGGCGTGCGGGCAGCGTCACTTCGGCGGTGACACCGCCGCCCGGGGTCCGGGTCAGCTCGACGCCGATCTCCCAGCGCCGGGCCAGCGCACCCACCACGAACAGGCCGAGCACCTTGGTCGGCACCAGGTCGAGGCGCTCACGGCGGATGAGCCGGGCGTTCTCCTCGGCCAGCCGCTCGGCGCTCATACCGAGGCCGTGGTCGGTGACGACGACGTGCGCACCGGCGTCGCCGGAGCGCACGGTCACCTCGACCGGGCTGCCCGCCGGGGAGAACGACACCGCGTTCTCCAGGAGTTCGGCCACCATCAGGGTGAGGTCGCCGATGATGTCCGGCTCGATCACGGCGTCCGTGCCGGCGTACAGCCGTACCCGCTGGTACCCCTCGATCTGGCCGAGCGCGGCCCGCACGACGTTGGACACCGGGGTGGGACCGGCGGCCAGCACGGTCTCGCGGATGCCGGCCAGCAGCATCAGGCTGTCGGCGTTGCGGCGCAGACGGACGGCGATGTGGTCGATGGAGTAGAGGCGTTCCAGGAGCGCCGGGTCGGTCTCGGCCCGTTCCACCGCGTCGATGAAGGCCAGCTGGCGGGTGGTCAGGTTGCTGACGCGGCGGCCGACGTTGCCGAACATCTCGGCGGTGTTGCGGCGGCTGAGCACCTGGCGTTCCAGGAGCGCCGCGGCCGTGGTCTGCACCTGGTTGAACGCCTCGGCCAGGTCACCGATCTCGTCCCGGGCGGTGACCGGCATGTCCCGCAGCCGGGGCGGACCGGCGTCCTCGGCGTCGTCGTCGGCGACGCGGGCGAGTTCGCGGCCCGCCACCTCGGCGACCTCGTGCGCGACCCCGGTCAGGGCCTGCACGGGGCGGATCACCGAGCGGCGCACCAGCACCGACAGGGCGAGCCACAGGACGAAGCCGAGCAGCGCGCCGGTCAGCAGCCAGATCGCGCGCCAGCGGGCGGAGTCGGCGGCGGAGTCGGCCCGGTCGGCGATCTGGCCGATGAGCGAGGTGGTGATGGCCAGCCGGGCGGCGGCCTGGTCGAGGTAGGCGGGGTAGTCGGCCAGTGCGTCCTTGACCGCCAGCTGGATCTGTTCCGGGCTGCCCGACACCAGCTTGGTCGGATCGATCTGCAGTTCGGCGTAGGACTGGGCGATCTTGCCCTGCGCCTTGGTGTGTTCGAGACCGGCAAGCTGCTGGGCCTGCCCGTCGGAGGCGAACCGGCCGAACCGGTCGGCCTGGTGCTGGTAGAGGTCGTAGGCGCCGACCGCGTTGGTGAACTCGATCAGCGCGTTGGTGTCCCCGGTGGTCGCCGCCAGCACGTTGGTCTCGAAGGCGCCGTGGGCGGCGTCCGCGCGCAGCAGCGAGTCCAGGAGGTTGCCGGTGAAGGTCGAGGCGAGGTTGGTGTTGCGGTCCAGGCCGAGGCCGTCGATCAGGTCGTTGGACGCGTTGGAGTACGCGGGGTCGATGTTGTCGGCCGGCAGGTACGCCTGCTCGACGGAGTCGCGCAGGCTGGACAGGCCCTCGACCTGCCTGAGGGCGTCCGCCTCGGTGCCCGGCAGCCGGTCGCCGAAAGTCTGACGGACCTTCTCGACCTGGGAGTCCACCGCGTCCTGGGCGGCTTGGTAGGCGCGCGGCGAGGGCCTGCTGTTTCCGGACTCGTACCGTGCGGAGAGCAGGATCGCCTGCTGGTGCTCCGCCTCGACCTTGTCCACGAGCCGTGCCACCTGGGTGCTGTCCCGGACCAGCTGCGCCGCGGAGTCCGCGCTGGTGGACTGCTGCACCAGGTCGGTGAAGACATACGCGAGCAGTACGGCGATGACGGCGAGCGGTACTCCGACCAGCAGGTTGAGCTTGCGCCGGAAGGGCCAACGGTCGGCGAATCCCCGTATCCCGCCCCGTTGCGGGGTGGGACGGACGGGCGCGTCCACCTGGTTCGTGGACACCGGGCCTCCTTCATCAGGGTGTCTGGTCTGTGGGGGCGTCTTCACCCCGAGCTGTTGCGGAACGACACCGAGTAGCGGGCCCCGTGCACCGCTGTGACCGATATCAACTGCGGTGAGACTACAGCGTTCTTGAAGCGCCGTTCCGCTTGCTCTTTATCAAGAATCCGTTACAAAGAGACCGCTCTCCATCCACAACTGGCCACGGATCGAAGCCAATCGGTGACCCGGAGACACTTGACTGACCGAGAAGAGGCTGGATTGGATCGTGCGGAGTGGTTCGCTACACCCCCACCCTTCCCTCAGCTCCCGGAACGGCAACCGTGACTTCCAACACCCTTCCCAGCAGGTCAATCCGGACATACCGAGGTGCGGCGGCCGTCGCACTCGCCGCGACGACGGCCCTGCTGGCGGGCTGTTCCTCCTCCAGCGACAGCAAGTCCGACCCGCTGTCGGACAGCAAGGCGAGCGGCGACGCCGTCGTCGTCGGCTCCAACAACTTCGCCGAGAGCACCCTGATCGCGGACATCTACGGCGAAGCGCTCAAAGCCAAGGGTGTCAAGGTCACTTACAAGCCGAACATCGGCAGCCGCGAGACCACCTACGGTCTGCTCAAGAACGGATCGATCTCGGTCCTGCCCGAGTACAACGGAGCCCTGCTCGCCTACCTCGACCCCAAGGCCGCTCCGAAGACGGTCGACGAGACCACCAAGGCCATCGAGGCCAAGCTGGACTCCAAGCTGACGCTGCTGAACCCGGCGGACGCGCAGGACAAGGACACGGTGACGCTCAACGCGACGACCGCCGCCAAGTACAACCTCACCGCGAAGTCCTCCATAGCCGACCTCAAGGGCATCGCCAAGGACCTGGTCATCGGCGCCTCGCCGGAGTTCCAGACCCGCCAGCAGGGCCTGGTCGGCCTGAAGTCCGTGTACGGCCTGGAGTTCAAGTCCTTCAAGGCGCTCGACGCGGGCGGCGCGCTGACGGAGGCCGCCCTGACGAAGAACGCGGTACAGGCCGCGGACATCTTCAGCACGGACCCGACCATCACCAAGGAGAAGTTCGTCGTCCTGCAGGACCCGGAGAACCTCTTCGGCTTCGAGAACGTCCAGCCCCTGGTCTACAAGAGCGCCCTGAACCAGACGGCCGTCGACGCCCTCAACGCCGTCTCCGCCAAGCTGGACACGGCGACCCTGCTGGACCTGGACACCCAGGTGCAGTCGGACAACAAGGACCCGCTGGACGTCGCCAAGGCCTGGCTGAAGAAGGCCGGCCTCAGCTGACCCGCGCCTGACCCTTTCCGGTCGTCACCCTTCCAGGCCGTCCCCGACGGTGACGGCCTCTGCCCACCGGACCCGTCCGGTGGGCCGAGGCCGTCGCGGACCGGCACCCGCCCCGGGTGCGCTGGTCAGAGGTCGAACTCGTGCGGCGGCAGGTCGAGCGTGAAGCACGCCTCGCGCACCACGGCCTGCTCCGTCTTGTCGAAGTCGCCGTCCGCGCCGCCGATCACGATGCCGATCTGGATGACGGCACGCGCCTCGGCCGGCTTCTTCTTCGCCTTGGCGACCTCCTGGAGCACGCTCACCTTGCCGAAGGCGAAGTCGGCGGTCAGCTTGTTCAGGTTCTCCTCGAAACGACGGCGCAGGTCGTCCGCCGGGAAGTTCTGCAACACCTCGTTGGTGGCGATGAGCTGGGCCACCCGCTGCCGCTCCGCCGGGTCGATGGTGCCGTCGGCGGCCGCCACGAGCGCACACATCGCCATGCTCGCGTCGCGGAACGCGCCGCTCTTCAGGTCGTTCTTCTTCGCCACGAGCTGGGTCTGCATCTGCGTCGCGGAATCCTTGATGCGGTCCCACAGGGCCATGCGCACTCACTCCTCGGTGGGTAAGAGGCTTGCTTGCCGGCAAACCAACTTCTACAACACCGTAGAAACTGACCCGGCCGACGATAAGTTCCCTCGTCCTAAACTGGTTCCTCGATCCGGTGGACAGGAGGACGGCGACGGTGGCGACAGAGCCCGGCAGAGGTGACGACGACCCCGGTGCGGACGTGCTCACGGAAGCGGCCGCCGCCTTCGGGCTGCTCGCCTCGCCCGCCCGGCTGCACATCGTCTGGGCGCTGGCCCAGGGCGAGAGCGATGTCACCGGCCTCGCCGAGCGGGTCGGCGGCGCGCTGCCCGCCGTCAGCCAGCACCTCACCAAGCTGAAGCTCGCCGGTCTGGTCCGCTCCCGCCGGGAGGGCCGTCGTCAGGTGTACCTCGTGGACGACCCGGACGTCGTCGACGTGGTACGGCTCCTCGTCGGCCGCCTCACCGCCCGCACCACCGGCGCCGACGTCCCGGCGCCCCGCCGGCTCCATGGCCTCTGAGGACGAGGCCGCCACCTCCCTGCAGGTGCTGCGCCGACTGGACACCGGGCCGCGCGGGCTCACCGAGGCCGACGCCGCGGCCCGGCTCGCCGACCTCGGCGAGAACACCCCGCCCCGGCCGGGCACCGCCTCCTGGCCGCTGCGCTGCGCCCGGGCCCTGCGCGACCCGTTCACCGCGGTCCTGCTCACTCTCGGCCTGGTCTCGGCCCTCGTCGCCTCCTGGGGCACGGCCGTCGTGATCCTCGCCCTGGTCGTGGTCAGCGCCGCACTGCGGGCCGCCGGCGAACACCGCGCCGACCTCTCCCTGGCCGCCCTGCGCGAACTCGTCGCGGGCACGGCCACCGTGCTGCGCCGCGCCGGCCCGGACGCGGAGCCGCGGACCCGCGAGGTCACGGTCGCCGACCTGGTCCCCGGCGACGTCGTACGGCTCGGCCCGGGCGACCTGGTGCCCGCCGACGTCCGCCTTCTGCGCGCCCGTGGGCTGACGGTGCACCAGGCCGTGCTCACCGGCGAGTCGGCACCCGTCGCCAAGGCAGCCGTGGACGTGCCCCGGCCCGCCGGCACCGGCCCCTTCGACGAGCCCCACCTCTGTTTCCAGGGCAGCGGCATCGCCTCCGGCAGCGCCACGGCGGTGGTCGTGGCGACGGGGGAGCGCACCCGGTTCGCCGCCGCGCAGGCCACCGCCGCCGGACGACGGGAGGCGAGCGCCTTCGACCGGTCCGTGCACGGGATCTCCTGGGTGCTGATCCGGTTCATGCTGCTGACCCCGCCCCTCGTCCTCATGGCCAACGCGGGCCTGCGCGGACGTGGTCTGGAGACGCTGCCCTTCGCGGTCGCGGTCGCCGTCGGACTCACCCCCGAGATGCTCCCGGTGGTCGTCACCACCTGTCTGGCCCGGGGCGCCGCGCTGCTCGCCCGCGCCCATCGGGTCGTCGTACGGCGGTTGCCCGCGCTGCACGACCTGGGCGCCGCCGACGTCCTCTGCCTGGACAAGACCGGCACCCTCACCCAGGACAGGCCCGTCGTCGAACGCGCGCTCGGACCGGACGGCGAGGAGGACCCCGAGGTGCTGCGCTGGGCGGCCGTCGGCGCCTGGTGGACCCTCCAGCTCGCCGAACTGCCCGCCCCCGACGCCCTGGACGAGGCCCTGCTCACGGCGGCCGGACCGGTGGGGGAGGAGTACGACGGCATCGACGCCGTGCCCTTCGACCCCGAGCGGCGCACCGCCACCGCCGTCGTCACCGGCCTGCCGGGCACCCCTCTCCTCATCACCAAGGGCGCCGCCGAGGCCGTACTGGACCGCTGCGCCCTGGACCCCGCCGAACGCGAGCGCCTCCTCGCCCTCGCCGCCCGCGAGGCCGCCACCGGGCTGCGCGTCCTCGCCGTCGCCACCGCCGAACGCCCCGGCGCCGGGCTCCGCTCACGCGGGGGGACCGCCGGCGCCCGCAGCCGCCCGTACCCCGCCGCCGACGAGCACGGCCTCACCTTCCGGGGCCTGGTCACCTTCCGCGACGCCCTCGCCCCCGGAGCCGCCGAGGCCCTGCGCACCCTCACCGGCCTCGGCATCACCATCCGCGTGCTCACCGGCGACCACCCGGAGACGGCGGCCCGCGCCTGCCGGGAACTCGGCCTGGACCCCGGCCGGGTGGCGGCGGCCGGCGACCCGCTCGACCTCGACGCCACCGTCGTCGCCCGCTGCACCGCCGAGGACAAGGCCCGGATCGTCGCGGGGTTGCGCGCCGCCGGGCACACCGTCGGGTTCCTCGGCGACGGGGTCAACGACCTGGCCGCCCTGCGCGCCGCCGACGTCGGCATCGCCCCCCGCACCGCCGTGGACCTCGCCCGCGAGACCGCCGACGTGGTGCTTGCCGAGAAGGACCTCGGCGCGATCGGGCACGCCGTCACCGCCGGCCGGCACAGCAGCGCCAACATCGCCTCCTATCTACGGGTCACGCTCTCCTCCAACCTCGGCAACGTCATCGCGATGCTCTCCGCCGGCCTGCTGCTGCCCTTCCTGCCGATGCTCCCGGCCCAGGTGCTCGCCCAGAACCTCTGCTTCGACGCCGCCCAGCTGGCCTTCGCCCACGACCGCCCGCGGCCCGCGGCGCTGCGCCGCCCGACCGCGCTGCGGCCCCGCGCCTTCCTGCGGTTCATCACCGGCTTCGGGGTGCTGAACGCGATCGCCGACCTCGCCACCTTCGGCGTCCTCGCGCTCGCCCTGCGCGGTCCCGACGCCCTAGACGACCAGGCGGTCTTCCACTCGGCCTGGTTCACCGAGAACCTCCTCACCCAGGCCCTGGTGATGTTCCTGCTGCGCGGCGGCAGCCGCCGCGGACCCATCGGCCGGGCCGCCGCCGTCCTCGCCGCCGTCGGTGTGCTGCTGCCGCCGAGCCCGCTGGGCGCGGCCCTGGGCATGACCGGGCTGCCCCCCGCCTTCCACCTGCTGCTCGCCGCCGTCCTCGGCCTGTACGCCCTGGCACTGCGGGCGGCGCGAGCCCGGCACGCCCGGCGCCGGCCGTAGCAAACCGCTGGGCCGGGTGGGGAGACTGTTCCGCACACCGGGTTGTACAGTTGCGCAATGTAGCAATCGTCGCTGCCCGGCCGGGGCGCGGAAAGCACCCTCCGTCGGCACGGAACAACGTGAGAAAGGGAGGGGGCGGTCATGCTCCGCAACGGACTGGAACCCTGGCACCTGCTGATCGTCGCGATCGTCTTCATCGTGCTCTTCGGCTCCCGGAAGCTGCCCGACACCGCCCGGGCCCTGGGCAAGTCGATGCGCATCCTCAAGAGCGAGGCGAAGGCGATGAAGTCGGACGAGGCGGCGGCCCCGGTGGAGCCGACGTCGGTACAGATGGCGGCGGAGCCGGTCGTGACGCCCGCGCAGCCCGAGCCTCGGACGGCCGGCGGGCCGACCGTCACCGCGAGCTGACGCCCCCCGGTCGAAGGCACGGGCGGCGGCTTTCCCGCCGTCCCCCGGCCCTCGGCTAGTCGTCGTCTCCTTCGTCACCTTCGAAGAAGTCGCCGATCTCGTCGACCACCTCGGCCGCCACCATTCCGCCGACCACGCCCACCGCGAGGCCCGCCGCACCCGCGGCGACCGCCGTGCCCAGGCCCGGTCCGGAGCGGTGGTGGCCGTCGTGCTCCCCGCCGTGGTGCTGTTCGCCGTAGTGCTCGCCGTGGCCGTACGCCGCATGGGTGCCGTAGGCCTCGCGGTGGTCGATCAGCTGGCGGATCCAGCCGTCGACCTCGCTGTTCCAGTCAAGTGCGTGGGTGTCCTCGTGGCGCACCGTGAACCGCGCCAGCGCGTCCTGCCCGGAGGAGAACGGTCCACCGCGCTTGTCCGCCTCCAGCACCACCTCCAGCCCCGCGGGGGAGGCGAGGAAGGTCAGCTCGATCTCCTGGACCGCGTGCGCGTACCGCGGCGCCGGGGTCAGCTCCACCTCCTGGTAGAACGGCAACTGCTGGCCGGTGCCGCCGATCCGGCCGTACTCCAGATCCGCCGAGCGGAAACCGAAGCCCAGTTGCCCGAGGGCCTCCAGGACCGACTCCTGGACCGGCAGCGGCCCGACGGCGAGCGGATCCAGATCGCCCTTGTCCCGGGCGCCGGCCACCCCGACCTCGGTACGCACCCCGAGCACGATGCCCAGCGGCTGGCCGTGCAGCTCGGTCACCGGCGTCTCCCACGGCAGCGGCACGGCGAACGGCACCTCCCGCTCCTCCTCCGCCCCCAGCCGGAAGCCGCCGCCCACGGTGAACCGCTCGAAGACGACCCCGCCCTCGCTCTCCCCCTCCTCGTGCTCGGCCTCCACACGGGCGAGCAGCTCGAGCCCGATGTGCTCGACCTCCACCGCCGCCGAGCCGCCCTTCAGCCACACCCGCCCCGCCAGCATTCCACCGGGCACCACGGCGCCGCCGTCCAGCACCGTGTCCACCGAGGGTCCGCCGACACCGATCGCCCCCAGCAGCCGCTTGAACACCATGACCCCGCCGCTCCTTCACCGCACTCGTCCCGCACACCCGGACGGCACCACGCCGTCCGGCTGTCCAATGAACTGGCAAGAACGGCAAAGAAGTTCCCAAGTCACCTGTTCGGGGGAGCGGAGCGCCGAAAAACGCCCCGGACGCACGAAAGGGCGGACCGAATGCATCGGTCCGCCTCCTCCGAAGGGTCAGGCGGGTTCTCCCGCGCCTCCCCCGAAGCCCTGCGTCTGCGCGGCCGCCCGCGCCGCCTTGCGCCGCTTGCGGCGGCTCACCCGCGGCTCCTGGTCCGGCAGCCAGCCGAAGATCATGCAGCTGCCGACGGCCCCGAGGATGAGGCCCACGAAGAAGCCGCCCAGGTTGGAGGTGACCCAGCTGCCCAGGGAGCACAGCAGGCCGAGGACGGAGTAGAAGAGGCGCTGCGAGGGGCTGAAGAGGGTCAACAGGCCGCACAGCACCATGACCACCGGCAGCAGGTAGCCCGCCACACCCTGCACGCCGACATGGATGACGACCTTCAACGAGGCCTTCACGGTGAGCAGGATCCACCCGCCGCCCAGGGTCAGCAGCAACCCGCCCAGGAACGGCCGACGGGCCCGCCAAGCGCGGAAGGCGGGCCGCCACCCCTCAACTGGAGTGTCTGTGCCGGACATCAGCAACCCGTGTCGCTGAAGCTGAGTTTCAGGCCGGGAAGCGTGAACGTCCCGGCGGTCGTCTTGTAGTTGGTCTGCCGCAGGTTGTCGATGTGCACGGTGTCCGCCTGCTGGCTGAAGACGCCGATCGGGCCCTTCACACCTGCCTTGGTCAGCGTGCTCGCGTCGTTGCCGATCTCGATGTTGTTGAAGGACGCGTCGCCCGTCAGCAGGGTCGAGTCGGTGGTCAGATCGGTCGCCTGCACCTTCGACGAGCCGCTGCCCGCCTTGATGAGCAGGTTGGTACCGCCGAGGTCGACGCTCTGGCACAGGCTGTCCAGGGTCGCCTTCTTGATCGCGGAGGTGACGACCAGCACCTGGCCGCCGGTGTCACCGGCGTTCGGGCTGCCGTCGGCCATGGTGTCGAGCCCGCCGAACTGCTCGAAGCCGGTGCCGTCGAGCGACTTGGCGGTGACCGTGAAGGGCATGCCGGAGATGTAGAGCGTCACCCCCAGCGCCCCCTGCGCGGTCAGGACCGCGAGGCCGGCGACGGCCAGGGTGGCCGGCACGGCCATCATGGCGGCCCGGCGTCCCCGGACCCGCCCCCGTCTCTGTACCCCTCCGGTGGCCCCGGTGGTCTCTGGTGTTTCGGAAAGAGAACCGCTTCCCGGGTTCTCTGGCGTGTTGTCGGCGGACGGAACGTCCGGGGACGAGGCCATGTCTGCTCCCATGCATTAGTCACGCGGGTTGGGCTTCAGTGGCACGTTGTCCTGGCGCGGACAGCGGCTGCCGCGCACGCCTCCTCGCAACTCCCGGCGGGCGCAAGGGCTTTCTCGTTACGCAGCAGTAGCCATGCCGAAAGTTACCGGCGGTTACTTTTCAGGGTCAAGACAGTTGTGAAAAAAGGGTGTTGAATTCGCGTCAGTTGTGTTCCGGCCATGTATTTCCTTGATCGGTTGGTCAACTCCAGTGATCGGCCTTGACGTTGACGCTTGATCAGGTCTACAACTCTCCCTGGTTTCTACCGGATCCGTGGCGCCGGATCCGCCGAGCGGCATCGACCGCTTCCCGGCCTCCTCGATCACCGCTCCGCTCAGCGGCGTCGGCACGGTCGCTTCCCCCAGGGGCTGTGCCCGAACGCCTTCAACCGGCCCGGCCGGAGGCCCAACCCCCCCAGGCTTCCGGCCGGTCCGGCTCGGCTGCCGTTGCCGGCCCGTGACGTACGGAGAAGGC
>NZ_JBEYFC010000247.1:0-12784 GCF_040634175.1 Streptomyces sp. NPDC007162 | reverse complement strand
GGCGGCGCGCACAGCCGCGCACCGCCCGCCGGGCGTCCTGGACCAGCTTCTTCGCGACCCGGTCTACTTCAGCCAGGCCTTGACCTTCTCGGGGTTGGCGTCGACCCACTTCTTCGCCGCCGCGTCGTCCGACAACTTGTCCACGGCGATGTACTTGGCCACGGTGTTCTGGTCGTCGTTGGTCCAGCGGAAGTTCTTCACGAGCTTGTAGGCAGGACTGCCCGACTTAGCGAAGCCCGCACTGACGATCTTGTCCAGGTCGTAGACGGGGTAGTCGCAGGCGACCTTCGCCGCGTCGGCGTCGCAACCCGTCGTGTACTTCGGCAGGTTCACCTTCACCAGCGGCACCTCGGACAGGAACCACTGCGGTTCGTAGAAGTAGCCGATCAGCCACTGCTTGTTCTTCTCGGCCGTCCGGTAGGCCTGGATGAGGGCGGTCTCGCTGCCCGCGTACACCACCTTGAAGTCCAGCTTCAGATTCGTCACGAGGGCGGCGTCGTTGGTCACGTAGGACGGGTCGCCGTCGAGGAGCTGGCCCTTGCCGCCCGACTCGGACGTCTTGAAGTTCGCGGCGTACTTGTTCAGGTTCTCCCAGTTCGTGATGTCCGGGTGTGCCTTGGCCAGCCACGGCGGCACGAACCAGCCGATGATCCCCTTGTTGCCGGTGGAGCCGGCCTCGACGGCCGTCTTCTGCCCGGTGATGTACTTCTTCTTCAGGTCGTCGTGACCCCAGTTCTCCAGGACCGCGTCGACCTCACCGGTCCCGAAACCCTGCCAGGCGATCTCCTCCTTGAGGTCCTTCTTGTTGACAGTGCAGCCGAGGTCGTGCTGCGCGACGTAGGCGACGACCGCCGCGTCCGCCTCGTAGCCGACCCAGGGGTTGACGGCCAGGTTGAAGGTGCCGCACTTGCCGCCCGAGGACGTCGAGCCGGCCGAGCTGCTGTCGCCGACCTTCGCGCCGCCGCAGGCCGTGAGGGTGAGGCCGAGGACGGCCAGGCCGGCCGCGCCGGCTCGCCAGTGTTGTGCCATGGTGTAGTGCTCCTTATGCCCGGGTGCGTCGTGCCGCAGCCTGAGTGATCCGGTCGAACATGACTCCGAGCAGTACGATGGCGAGCCCCGCCGCCAGCCCCTTGCCGTACAGCTCACCCTGCGAGAAACCGGCCACGACGTCGTAGCCGAGGGCGCCCGCCCCCACCAGGCCGCCCACCACAACCATCGACAGCACGTAGATGAGGCCCTGGTTGGTCGCGAGGGTCAGGGCGCCGCGTGCCATCGGCAGCTGGACCTTGGTGATGATCTGCCAGGTGTTGCACCCGGCCGAGGTGGCCGCCTCCACGGTGGCCTCCGGGACGGTCCGCACGCCGTCCGCGATGATCTTGATGGCGACGGGTGCCGCGTAGACGACGGCCGCGACGATCGCCGTGAAGCGGGTGGCGCCGAAGAGCGCCAGGAACGGCACCAGGTAGACGAACGGCGGCATGACCTGGGCCGCGTCCAGAGTGGGCCGGATCAGCCGGTCGACCAGGGTGCTGCGGCCCATCCACACGCCGAAGACCGCGCCGAGCAGCATCACCAGGACGGTGGCCACGGCGGTCGAGGCGAGGGTGGTCATGCTGTCCGACCACAGCCCCGTGCCGACCAGCAGCCCCACGCACACCGCGGCCGTCACCGCCGCCCACCGGCCGCCGAGCAGTGCCCCGAGCGCGACGAGGACGGCCCCGACCAGCCACCACGGGGAGTCGGTGAGCAGCGTCTGGAAGGGGTTGAGCAGACCGTTGGTGAGGGTGTCGCGCAGCGCGTTGGTCAGGCCGGAGACATGGTCCTGGAGCCAGCCGGTCGTGGTGTCGGCGGCGCTCGCGATGTGGCTGCCCACGGTGCCGTCACCGGGGAACTCGGCCGCCCAGACGTAGGTGTGGGAGAGGTAGACCAGGACGAGGGCCGCGATCCCGCCCGCCCCCAGCAGCGGGCGGCGCCACCTGAGCAAGCGGTCGCCGCCGGTGCGGCGGGCCTCGGTACGGGCGGCGGCGGCCGTGGTGACCCGGTCCAGCACGATCGCCATGACGACGATGGCGAGGCCGGCGTTGAACGCGGTGCCGACGTCGAGGGACTGCAGGGCCTGGACGACGGTCTTGCCGAGGCCGGGCGCGTCGATCAGGGCCGCGATGGTCACCATGGCCAGGGCGGCCATGATGGTCTGGTTGACGCCCATCACCACGGTGCGCTTCGACATCGGCAGCAGCACCTTCACCAGCTGCTGCGTGCGGGTGGTGCCGAGCGAGTCGGCCGCCTCGACGGTGGTCTCGGGGACGGACCGGATGGCATGCGCGGTGATGCGGATGGCGGGCGGCGCCGCGTAGATCACGGTGGTGATCACGGCGGACGCCCCGCCGATGAGGAAGATCAGGGTCAGCGGAGCGAGGTAGACGAAGGTCGGCATCGTCTGCATGAAGTCCAGGAACGGCGTCATGACCCGGTTGAACCGGTCGGAGAGCCCGGCCCAGACGCCCAGCGGGATACCGATGAGCAGGGCGACGAGCACCGCGGACAGGGTCAGCGCCAGGGTGTCCATGCTCTCCTGCCACAGGCCCTGCAGCCCGAAGAAGGTGAATCCGGCCACGGCCAGCAGCGCCACCCGCCAGTTCCCGACGGCCCAGGAGACGTAGCCGGCGAGTCCGACCACCCCGAGCCAGCCGATCTGCGGGACCGGACGGGAACCGGTGGGCTGGGAGATCAGCGACTGGACGAAGGTGACCAGGTTGTCGATGACGAGGCGGATCTCGTTGAAGAAGTAGAGGAAGACCGGGTTGGAGTTGCGGTTGGCGCCGATGCTGTCGTTGACGTCGTTGAGCCAGCGGTGCAGACCGGTGAGGTCGGCGGCGGCCAGGGTGAGGGTCTGCCGGCCCCGGAACACGGCGAAGAGCAGCAGCCACACCACGAGGATCGCCGCCACCACCAGGGGGCGGCTGACCTTCCGCCGTATCGAGGCGACCGGTGCGGTCGCGTCGGCGACGGCGGCCATCAGGCGCCGCCGTCCTGCCCGGCGACGACGGACAGGATCTCCTCGTCGCCGACGATGCCGAGCAGCTTGCCGTGCTCGACGACCTTGACCGGTTTCTCGGCGGCGAGCACCGCCCGGGTGGCCTCGCGCACCACGACGTCCGGTCCCAGCTCGGGCCCGTCCAGGGCGTCGTCGGGCTCGGCGGGCCGCATGATCCAGCGCAGGGTGAGGACGTCACCGCGCGGCACGTCCTTCACGAAGTCCCGTACGTAGTCGTCGGCCGGTGCGCCCACCAGTTCGTCCCCGGTGCCGCACTGGACCATCTTGCCGTCCCGCATGATCAGGATGCGGTCGCCCAGCTTCAGCGCCTCGGCGAGGTCGTGGGTGATGAAGACCATGGTCTTGCCGACCTCGTGGTGCAGGCGGATGACCTCGCTCTGCATGTCACGCCGGATCAGCGGGTCGAGCGCGGAGAACGGCTCGTCGAAGAAGAGCACGTCCGGGTCGCCGGCCAGGGCGCGGGCGAGGCCGACGCGCTGCTGCATGCCGCCCGAGAGCTGGTCGGGGTAGGAGTTCTCGTAGCCGGCCAGCCCCACGAGTTCGACCGTCTCCATGGCCCGCTTCATCCGCTCGGCCCTGCTCATGCCCCGGATCTCCAGGCCGAAGGCCACGTTGTCCACGACCTTGCGGTGCGGCAGCAGACCGAAGTGCTGGAAGACCATGGAGAACTTGCTGCGCCGCAGCTCGCGCAGGCGTCGGGCGTCGGCGCCCCGGATGTCCTCGCCCTCGAAGACGACCTCGCCCGCGGTGGGTTCGATCAGCCGGGTCAGACATCGCACGAGCGTGGACTTGCCGGACCCGGACAGGCCCATCACGACGAAGACCTCGCCGTTCGACACCTCGAAGTTCACGTCCCGGACGGCGGCGGTGCAGCCGGTGCGGTCCATGAGTTCGCGGCGGGTGAGCCCGCACAACTCCTCGGAGCCCGGTATCTCGTCGGCCTTCGGACCGAACACCTTCCACAGCCGGCGCACGGAGATGACCGGGGTGCGATCCCGGGGGTCCTGGGACGTGCCGCGCCGCTGCGACACCTCGGTCTGGGCTGGGGTCATGATCGGCCTCTTTTCGGCGTCAGCCGCGGAACCAGTGCTGCGGCCGGGGTTGGATGTTCTGCCAGACATGCTTGGGCTCCCGGTACTCCTCCAGGCCGGTCGGTCCCAGCTCACGGCCCACGCCCGAATGCCCGAACCCACCCCATTCCGCTTGCGGCACGTAGGGGTGGTAGTCGTTGATCCACACGGTGCCGTGGCGCAGCCGCCGGGCGACCCGCTGGGCTTTGCCCGCGTCCTGGGTCCAGACGGCTCCGGCGAGGCCGTACTCCGTGTCGTTGGCGATGCGGACGGCGTCGTCCTCGTCGTGGAAGCGCTCGACCGTGAGCACGGGCCCGAAGGACTCCTCGTGCACCACCCGCATGTCCTGCCGGCACTCGTCGAGGACGGTGGGCGGGTAGTAGTGGCCGTCCGCGAGCGCGGGGTCGTCGGGTCGGGCGCCCCCGCAGCGCAGTACGGCGCCCTCGGCGAGCCCGGCGGCCACGTACGCCTCGACCTTCTCGCGGTGCTGTGCGGAGATCAGCGCCCCGGTCTCGGCCTCGGGGTCGAAGGGGCCGCCGAGGCGGATCAGCCGGGCCCGGCGCACCACCTCGTCCACGAAGGCGTCATGGACCGAGTCCTCTACGATCAGCCGGGCGCCGGCCGAGCAGACCTGCCCGGAGTGCAGGAAGACGGCGGTGAGCGCGAAGTCCACGGCGGTGTCGAAGTCGGCGTCGGCGAAGACCACGTTGGGGTTCTTGCCGCCGAGTTCGAGGGCCACCTTCTTCACGGTGGCGGCGGCGGTGGCCATGAGGTGCCGGCCCGTGTGCAGTCCGCCGGTGAAGGACACCATGTCGACGTCCGGGTGCTCGGCCAGCGGTGCGCCGGCTTCGGGGCCGGCGCCCAGGACGAGGTTGGCGGCGCCGGCCGGGAGTCCCGCCTCCGCCAGGGCCTTCATCAGCAGGATGGAGGTGGAGGGGGTGAGCTCGCTCGGCTTGAGGACGATCGTGTTGCCCGCGAGCAGGGCCGGGGCGACCTTCCAGGAGGCCTGCAGCAGCGGGTAGTTCCAGGGAGTGATCAGCGCGCAGACGCCGACGGGCTCGTAGGTGACCCGGCTGAGCGCGTCGTCCCGGCCGGTGTCGACCACCCGGCCCGCGTTCGTCCCGGCGATGCCGCCGTAGTAGCGGAAGCAGGAGACGACGTCGGCGATGTCGTACTCGCTCTCCACCAGGCGCTTGCCGGTGTCCAGGGACTCGGCGCGGGCGAAGTCCTTCGCGTCCCGCTCGATGATGCCCGCGGTGCGCAGCAGCAGGGCGCCGCGTTCCCGTTCGGCGGTGCGCGGCCAGGGTCCCTCGTCGAAAGCGCGCCGGGCCGCGGTGATCGCGGCCTCGGTGTCGGGGCGGGTGGCCTCCGAGACCGTGGCGACGAGGGTGCCGTCCGCCGGGCAACGGATCTCCCGGTGGCCGCCGGCCACCGCGCCGCGCCATTCACCGTCCACGTACAGATCTGCCACGGCCGCGCCCTTCGAGCCCGAACTTAGCGTTGCGTATTGTGCATTGGATTGCTTGTGGTGGAACACCCTGGCCGAACAGGCCGACGAACGTCAAGGGGTCCGCGTATCCCGATTCGGCCGCGAAAAGGGCACGCCGCCGCACGGCCGCGCGACGGCGCCCAGCGGCTACCCGGCCTGCTTCTGGGCGTCGCGATGCCGGTAGTACGCGGCCTTCGACGGCGCGAGCGGCTCCTTGCCGAGGATGAGGTCGGCCGCCTTCTCGGCGATCATCATCACCGGCGCGTAGATGTTGCCGTTGGTGACGTACGGCATCACCGAGGCGTCCACCACCCGCAGCCCGTCCACGCCGTGCACCCGCATACTCGTCGGGTCGACGACGGACATGTCGTCGGTGCCCATCTTGCACGTGCAGGAGGGATGCAGCGCCGTCTCGCCGTCCTTGGCGACCCAGGCGAGGATCTCCTCGTCGGTCGCCACGGACGGGCCGGGTGAGATCTCGCCGTCGTTGTAGGGAGCGAGGGCGGGCCGGCTGAGCAGGTCGCGGGCGACCCGGACCGCCTCCACCCACTCGCGCCGGTCCTGTTCGGTGGAGAGGTAGTTGAAGTGCAGCGCCGGGTGTTCGCGCGGATCCCTGCTCCTGATCTTCACCGAGCCGAGGGCGTCGGAGTACATGGGCCCGACGTGGACCTGGTAGCCGTGGCCGCCGGCCGGCACCGAGCCGTCGTAGCGGACCGCGATGGGCAGGAAGTGGAACATCAGGTTGGGGTAGTCCACGTCGTCGTTGCTGCGGCAGAAGCCGCCGGCCTCGAAGTGGTTGGTGGCGGCCGGCCCCTTGCGGAAGAGCCACTGCAGGCCGATGAAGGGGGCGCGCCACTTCGCCAGGTACGGCTGGACGGAGACGGGCTGCTTGCAGGCGTACTGGATGTACACCTCCAGGTGGTCCTGGAGGTTCTCGCCGACGCCCGGCAGGTCGTGCACAACGTCGATGCCGAGGGCGCGCAGTTCCTGGGCGTTGCCGATGCCGGACAGCTGGAGCAGTTGCGGGGAGTTGATCGCGCCGCCGCAGAGGATGACCTCCTTGGCGTGGACCTGCTGGAGGGCGCCCCTGCCGCGCCGGTACTCGACACCGACGGCCTTCTTGCCCTCGAAGAGGACGCGGGTGACCAGGGCGCGGGTCTTCACGGTGAGGTTGGGGCGTTTCCTGGCGGGCTTGAGGTACGCCTTGGACGCCGACAGGCGCCGGCCCCGGTGGACGTTGCGGTCGAACTTGGCGAAGCCCTCCTGCCGGTAGCCGTTGACGTCGTCGGTGGGCGCGTACCCCGCTTCCTCGGTCGCCTTGAGGAACGCGGTGAAGAGCGGGTTGGTGGCCGGGCCGCGCTCCAGCACGAGGGGGCCGTCGTGGCCGCGGAACTCGTCGTCCGGGTCGGCCGCCAGGCAGTTCTCCATCCGGCGGAAGTACGGCAGGCAGTGGGCGTAGTCCCAGGTCTCCATGCCGGGGTCGGCGGCCCAGCGCTCGTAGTCCATGGGGTTGCCGCGCTGGAAGATCATGCCGTTGATGCTGCTGGAGCCGCCCAGCACCTTGCCGCGGGCGTGGTAGATCCGGCGGCCGCCCATGTGGGGCTCGGGCTCGGACTCGTACTTCCAGTCGTAGAAGCGGCTGCCGATGGGGTAGGTCAGCGCGGCGGGCATGTGGATGAACACGTCCCACGGGTAGTCGGGGCGGCCCGCCTCGAGGACGAGCACCCGGTTGCCGGGGTCCGCCGAGAGCCGGTTGGCCAGCGCGCTGCCGGCCGATCCGCCGCCGACGATGACGAAGTCGTACTGCAAGGGAGCCATGGTGCCTCGTCTCGCTCGCGCCGTCGATGTGCGCGGAATGCTAGTACGGGTAGCGCTATACGCACCAGGTTGCGAACAACGCAACTTGTAAGATCTTTGTTCACACCGCGTTACTTGGGTCGCGTTGTTTACTGCGCGTATAGTTCCGCCATGAGCAACTACAGTCCGGACACCGAAACGAACGGCTCATCCAACGGCGGCGGCGTGCAGTCCGTGGACCGCGCCATCAGCGTCCTGGAGATCCTGGCTCAGCGCGGCGAGGCAGGCGTGAGCGAGGTCGCCGCCGAGATCGATGTTCACAAGTCGACCGCGTTCCGTCTGCTGGGCGCCCTGGAGGCGCGCGGTCTCGTGGAGCAGGCGGGCGAGCGGGGCAAGTACGCGCTCGGCTTCGGCATCGTACGCCTGGCGGGGGCCGTCACGGGCCGTATCGACGTCACCCAGCAGGGCCGGCAGGTGTGCGAGCGGCTGGCCGAGGAGATCGGCGAGACGGTCAACCTCGCGGTGATGCAGGAGCAGTACGCGATCAACCTGTACCAGGTGCGCGGTACGGCCGCGGTCAGCGCGCACAACTGGGTCGGCCAGCTCACCCCCCTGCACGCCACCTCCAGCGGCAAGATCATGCTGGCCCACCTGCCCGCCAAGGAGCGGGCCGCGCTGGTCGCGGACGCCGGGCTGAAGAAGGTGACCCCGCACACCATCTCCTCGAAGGCGAAGCTGGAGAAGAACCTCGCCGACGCCCGGGAGCGCGGTTACGCCTGGACGCTGGAGGAGCTGGAGATCGGGCTGCACGCCATGGCCGCGCCGATCCGGGACCGTGAGGGCCGGGTCATCGCGTCCATCAGCGCCTCCGGGCCGTCCTACCGGTTCACCGAGGAGCGGATGCACGAGCTGGCTCCGGTGCTGGTCAAGGGCGCCGAGGAGATCAGCCACCGCATGGGGTACCTGGGCTGAGCGCCCGCAGGACGACCGCAGCAGGGCCCGCGTTCAGCTCCTCGCGCGGGCCCGCGGGCGTCACCGCTGCCGCGCCGTGCCGAGCCGCTCCTGCACCCAGTCGTGGAACGCGCCGATGTGGTGCTCGCTGGGGACCAGCACACCTCCCTTGGCGTACATCCGTGAGCCCATCCCGGGCTGGGTCCGTTCGCAGGCGTCGAAGTCCTGGCGGTTGACCCGGTCGAAGAGCTCCACCGACCGGCTGACGTCCTTGCCGCTCGCCACGACGTGCGGGAGATAGAGCCAGTCGCACTCCACGACCGTCCGGTCGACGGCGACCGGGTACATCCGGTGGAAGATCACGTGGTCGGGCACCAGGTTGATGAACACCTGCGGTTTGACGGTGATCGCGTAGTAGCGCCGGTCCTGGTCCTCGGAGACGCCGGGGATGCGGTCGAGCCCCTCGGAACCGTCCACGGTGAACCCCTGGACGTCCGTGCCGAACTCGGCGCCGTGGCCGACGTAGTACTGCGCCGCGTAGCCGTCGGCGAACTCGGGCAGCACCTCGGTGAGTTCGGGGTGGATGGTGGCGCAGTGGTAGCACTCCATGAAGTTCTCGATGATGAGCTTCCAGTTGGCCTTCACGTCGTAGACGATCCGCCGGCCCACCGACAGGTTGTCGACGTCGTAGCGCTCGATCGACTCGACGTCACCGAGCCGCTCGACGACGGCACCGATCACGTCCTCCTCGAAGGCGGGCGGGTCCTCCGCGAGGCACACCCACACGTAGCCGAGCCATTCCCGCACCGCCACCGGGACCAGGCCGTACTCGGTGCGGCCGACGTCCGGCATCTTGGTGAGGTTGGGGGCCGCGACCAGCTTGCCGTCGAGGTCGTAGGTCCAGGCGTGGTAGGGGCACTGGAAGGCGCGCCTGACCTCGCCGGACTCCTCGGTGCAGACTCGGGCCCCGCGGTGCCGGCAGACGTTGAAGTAGGCACGGATCGACCGGTCCCTGGCCCGGGTGACGAGGATGGACTCGCGGCCCACCTCGACGGTGCGGAAGGCGCCGGGCTTCGGCAGGTCGGCGGCGCGGGCGACGCAGAACCACATCGTCTCGAAGATGCGCTCCTGTTCCTGGGCGAAGATCCCGGGGTCCGTGTAGGCGGAGCCGGGGAGGGTGGCGATCAGGCTGTCCGGCAGGCTGGTCGAGGTCACGGTGCACTCCTCGGAGAACGTCGCGGATCGATGGGGTGGCGCGGTCGCCGGGTCAGGACGCGGCGGTGCCGAACTGCTTGCGGGCGCGAGTGAAGAGCCGCGGCTGGTTCATGCCGAGCACGGCGACCGGGCGGCCCGCCCGCCGGTAGACGGCGAGGAAGCTGCGGTCGTCGGTGGAGCCCTCCTCGACCGTCACGCTGTCGGCTCCGGCGGCGTGCCCGACGAACTGGATCTTCACGCCGTACTGGTCGGACCAGAAGTACGGGGGTTTGGGCACCCCCGGCTCGGTCGCGCCGTGGGCGAGCAGCGTGGCGACGGCGGCGGCCGGCCGTTCGAGTGCGCCGGTCCAGTGCTCGACCCTGCGGTGGCCGCCGGTGCCCGGGTCGTACCAGTTGGCGCAGTCGCCGACCGCGACCACCCCGGCCAGGCTGGTGCGCCCGTCGGCGCCGCACTTCACGCCGTTGTCGAGCGCGATGCCGGAGCCCTCGAGCCAGTCGACCGCGGGGCGCGCCCCCACACCGACGACGACGGTGTCGGCGGGCACACCGCGCCCGTCCTCCAGCAGGACGGACTCCACCCGGTGCTCGCCGCCGAGCCCCTTGACGCCCACCCCGCACAGCAGCCGCACCCCGTGGTCCGCGTGCAGGGCGGAGACGACCGCGCCCATGGCCGGGCCCAGCGGTCCGGCCAGCGGCGTCGGCGCCGCCTCGATCACGGTGACGTCGAGGCCGAGGGCGTACGCGGTGGAGGCGACCTCGGCGCCGACGAAGCCGCCGCCGATCACCACGAGACGGCCGCCCCGGGCAAGGTCGGCCCGCAGGGCGCGGGCGTCGTCGAGGGTGCGCAGCGAATGGACCCCGGCGAGGCCGTCGGTGCCCGGCAGGGTGCGGGCGCTCGCGCCGGTCGCGACGACCACGCCGTCGGCGCGGACCTCCCGGCCGTCGGCGAGCCCGATCGTCCGCGTGGTGCGGTCGAGTCCGACGGCGCGGGCCCCGAGCAGCCACTCGGCGTGCAGTTCCTCGTCGTCCCGCTCCAGCGCCAGGTCCGCCTCGCCGACGGTGCCGGCCAGGAACTCCTTGGACAACGGCGGCCGGTCGTAGGGGCGGTGGGGTTCGTCGCCGATCATGACCAGCCGGCCGTCGTACCCCCGCTGCCGCAGCGAGCGCGCGGCCGACAGTCCGGCCAGCGAGGCGCCCACCACGGCCACGGTTCTCACGCGGTTCCTCCGGCCAGGCGGGCGCTGATGCAGGGCGGCAGGTTGGGCGCGTCGGTGGACAGCCGCACGTGGATCATTCCGTCCTCGAGCACGATCTCGTGGGTGCGGACCGGGAGTTTGGCCGGGGGCGCGTCCACGGCACCGGTGCGCAGGTCGAACTTCGAGGCGTGCAGGGGGCATTCCACCTCACAGCCCTCCAGCCAGCCGTCGGCCAGCGAGGCGTCCTGGTGGGTGCAGGTGTCGTCGATGGCGAAGAGCTCGCCGTCGTCGGTGTGGAACACCGACACGGGCGGGTCGATGTCGAGCCGGTGGGCCTCGCCTCGCGGCAGATCCTCGAGACGGCACGCGGGAATCATCATGACACCTCGGTGCGTATAGCGGAACGGATTGCGGTTAGCGCAACGCCAGTGTGGGGGCGGTTCCGAAGCGTTGTCAAGGAGTTCACGCCCCGGTTCACGCGGGCCGCCCCGGCATTCCCCAGGGTTCGCCGAGGCATCCGGAAAACCGGCCCTGACCTGGGCAGACGAAGGCGCCTTCGGATACGGCGACGGCCCCGCCCGGTGCCGTCCGAGGGGGCCGTCACCGGGGCGGGGCCGTGTGGTGGCGGGAGCGGTCAGCCGCCGCCGTCCGTCACAGGAGAACCACCGAGCGCAGGACGTCGCCGTGGTGCATGCGCCCGAAGGCCTTCTCCACCTCGTCCAGGGCGATGGTCTCGGTGACGAAGGCGTCGAGGTCGAGCCGCCCCTGGAGGTACAGGTCGATGAGCATCGGGAAGTCACGGGAGGGCAGGCAGTCCCCGTACCAGGACGACTTCAGCGCGCCTCCCCGGCCGAAGACGTCCAGCAGGGGCAGCTCCAGCTTCATCTCCGGGTTGGGCACACCGACGAGCACCACGGTTCCGGCCAGGTCGCGGGCGTAGAAGGCCTGCCGGTAGGTCTCCGGCCGGCCCACCGCCTCGATCACGACGTCCGCGCCGAAGCCACCGGTCAGTTCACGCACCGCTTCGACCGCGTCGGCCTCCTTGGAGTTGACCGTGTGGGTCGCGCCGAGTCCCCGCGCCGTCTCCAGCTTGCGGTCGTCGATGTCCACCGCTATCACCCGCGCGGCACCGGCCAGGTGCGAGCCGAGCACCGCCGCCGCACCCACTCCGCCGCAGCCGATCACCGCGACGCTGTCCCCGCGTCCGACGCGGCCGGTGTTGAGGGCGGCGCCGATGCCCGCCATCACCCCGCAGCCCAGCAGGCCGGCGACGGCCGGGGACGCGGCGCGGTCGACCTTGGTGCACTGTCCGGCCGCCACCAACGTCTTCTCGGCGAAGGCACCGATCCCGAGGGCGGGGGCGAGTTCCGTGCCGTCGGCGAGCGTCATCCGCTGCTCGGCGTTGTGCGTGTCGAAGCAGTACCACGGCCGCCCCCGCAGACAGGCCCGGCACTGACCGCACACGGCCCGCCAGTTGAGGATGACGAAGTCACCGGGTGCGACGTCGGTGACGCCGTCGCCGACCGCCTCCACGACCCCCGCGGCCTCGTGTCCCAGCAGGAACGGGAAGTCGTCGCCGATCCCGCCCTCGCGGTAGTGCAGATCGGTATGACAGACGCCGCACGCCTCGACCTTGACCAGCGCCTCCCCCGGGCCGGGGTCGGGCACGACGATGGTCTCCAGGCTGACAGGGGCGCCCTTGCCCCGCGCGACGACACCACGGACCTGCTGGGACATGGCCACTCCTCGGCTCGCAGAGCTGGCGAGACGCCGCCGAACGCATGTTGCCTATCACGGCACACATCTCGCGGTTCGCAACACAGCATCGCGGAGCCCGAGACGCCGGTCAAGAATTCGTCGCGCCGTCCGGATCCGAAGACGACTGCCGCCGGGTGACCGGGCCGGCCGTGGTGGCCGGCCCGGTCACCCGGCGGCAGTCGCGCCGAGCGTCGCCGAGCGGGTCAGTCCTCGTCCGGGGCGCGGACCACCACCAGGAACGCGTCCGTCTT
>NZ_JBEYFC010000246.1:0-12787 GCF_040634175.1 Streptomyces sp. NPDC007162 | reverse complement strand
GTGAGTGTGGACAGCAGTGCCGCGGGCACACCGCGACGCAGCGCCGCAGGCAAGGCCGGTACCACCGGCAGCAACACCGGCCAGCGTCACCTGTACGGCCAGAGCTACCGGCTGAAGGAGGAGATCACCGTCGCCGACCTGACCGCGCGCACCCAGCACGTGGTCAGCCGCGAGGTGGACGTCATCCGCAACCAGCTCTCCCGCAACCACGTCACCCTCTGCTCCGGAACCGGCCGGTTCCGGGACCCGCACACCGTCGCCCTGCGCGAACCGGGCGGGGACGAACGGCTGTTGACCGCCGAACACATCGTCATCGCCACCGGCACCCGGCCGGCCCGCCCGGACAGCGTCGAGTTCGACGGCCGCACCATCATGGACTCGGACAACGTGCTGTCGCTGGAGCGGGTGCCGCGCTCCATGGTCATCGTGGGCGCCGGCGTGATCGGCATGGAGTACGCCTCGATGTTCGCGGCGCTCGGCAGCAAGGTCACGGTGGTCGAGAAGCGCGCGGCCATGCTCGACATGTGCGACGTCGAGGTCGTCGAGTCGCTGAAGTACCACCTCAGGGACCTGGCCGTCACCTTCCGCTTCGGGGAGACCGTGGCCGCCGTCGAGCGGCATCCGCGGGGCACACTGACCGTGCTGGAGAGCGGCAAGAAGATACCGGCGGACACGGTGATGTACTCGGCGGGCCGGCAGGGCCTGACCGATGAACTCGACCTCGGCAAGGCGGGGCTGTCGGCGGACCCGCGGGGCCGGATCAAGGTCGACGAGCACTTCCGCACCGAGGTGCCGCACATCTACGCCGTCGGTGACGTCATCGGTTTCCCGGCGCTCGCCGCGACCTCGATGGAACAGGGCCGGGTCGCCGCCTACCACGCCTTCGGGGAGCCGGTCGGGGAGATGGACCACCTCCAGCCGATCGGGATCTACACCATCCCGGAGATCAGTTTCGTCGGTCGCACCGAGGACCAACTCACCGACGACTGCGTGCCCTTCGAGGTCGGGGTGGCCCGCTACCGGGAGCTGGCCCGGGGGCAGATCATCGGTGACTCGCACGGCATGCTCAAGCTGCTGGTCTCCCCCGAGGACCGGCGGCTGCTCGGTGTGCACTGCTTCGGAACCGGAGCGACAGAACTGATCCACATCGGTCAGTCGGTGATGGGCTGCGGCGGCACGGTCGACTACCTGGTGGACGCGGTGTTCAACTATCCGACGCTCGCGGAGTCGTACAAGGTCGCCGCCCTGGACGCCACCAACAAGCTGCGTCAGCTCGACCGGCTGGAGGACTGAGGGTCACCGGAACCGCTGCTTCCGGCGCCGGAGTCGACCTGCTCGAAGTGGCATATGTGATTACCGATCAGTCTGCTTGAAAGGTCAAAAAGGGCCGCTATAGTCACACCCACACACGCGGTGTGACCGTTCGCCGACTCTCGGCACGCGGCCCTCACCACCCTTTTCCTCGCTTTCTGACCGGCCGCTTGCCCGAGGTCATCCCTCGACGGGTACGAGGCGGGTCGCGCACCCCCCACCCGTACCACCGCGGGCCTGCACTCCGTGCGCCCTGCACGACCGGAAAGCAGCACAACCATGAGCAACAACAGGGGCAGAGGGCTGCAGGCCAACGCCCTCGGCACGTTCGACACGGTGGTCATGGCCGTCGCGGGCAGCGCACCGGCGTACTCGCTGGCCGCGACCACCGCGGTCCTCGTGGGGGCGGTCGGGCTGGCCAGTCCGGCCGCCCTGCTGTGGTGCGCGATACCGATGCTCGGGATCGCGCTCGCCTTCAGCTACCTGGGCCGTATCGACGTGAACGCCGGCGCGAGCTACTCCTGGGTGGGCCGCACCCTGCATCCCTTCCTCGGTTTCGTCAGCGGCTGGGCGCTGGTGGTGTCCGCGACCATCTTCATGGTGGCCGGATCGCTGCCCGCGGGCTCGATGACACTGTCCCTGGTCGACGCGGGCCTCGCCGACAACGTGGCACTGTCGACGGTGGTCGGCGCCGCCTGGTTCGTGATCATGCTGGCGGTGGTGCTCGGCGGCGCCCGCCTCACCGTGCGCGCCCAGCTGCTGATGTCCGGCATCGAACTGGCGATCCTGCTGCTCTTCGCGGTACTGGCCCTGTTCCACACCGGCAACGCCCGCACCTTCGACTGGTCGTGGCTGGGCTTCGGCCACTTCGACGGCGTCTCCGGCTTCGCCTCGGGCGCGCTGATCGCCGCCTTCTACTACTGGGGCTGGGACGTCACCAGCAACCTCAGCGAGGAGACCCGCAACTCCCGCCGTACCACCGGCCTCGCGGGCCTGATCGGGGTCGGCATCGTCTTCGCCCTGTTCGAGGTGTTCACCATCACGGTGAACGTGATCCTGTCCTCGGACCAGATCGAGAGGAACGACGCCGACGTGCTCGGCGTGCTGGGTGACGAGATCTGGCCCGGCTGGGGCGGCAAGCTGCTCGTCGTCGCCGTGATGCTCTCCACCATCGCCACGCTCGAGACCACCCTCATCCAGGTCACCCGCTCGCTGTTCGCGATGGGCCGCGACCGTACGATGCCGGCCGCGCTCGGCAAGGTGCACCGCACCTGGAACACCCCGTACGTGGCGATCGCCGTGGTCGGCGCGGTGGCGCTGGCGATGTTCATCGCCTCCAACGCCCTCGGATCGGTGGGCGAGATCCTCTCCGACGCCATCTCGGCGATCGGCCTCCAGATCGCCGTCTACTACGGTCTCGCGGGTCTCGCCGTGGTCGTCGCCTACCGCAAGATGCTGTTCAGGTCTGCGGGCAACTTCCTGCTCGGCGGGTTGTGGCCGCTGTTCGGCGCGGTGTTCATGTTCTGGATCTTCGTCGAGTCGCTCGGCGAGCTGAGCGGCGCGGCGATCACGATCGGCATCGGCGGCCTGGCCGTCGGCCTGATCCCGATGCTCTGGTACTGGAAGCAGGGCAGCGACTACTACCGGCCGGCCAGGCTGGACGCCGCCCGCACGGTCGAGGCCGACTGGGTCCCCGACGAGCACGCCACCGCACAGGCCCGGGCCTACGAGGGCCTCCCCACCGATTTCTGAGGTACGAGTCCGATGGCGCGAGACCGCTTCGCCCCCGACTTCGACCCGGACTGCGGGGACGAGTCCCTCACCTCAGCCCGGCAGGACATCGTCATCGGCCGCTGGCAGGGTCTTCGGGCACTGCTGCGGACCACGGGGCCCGACTGGCTCGTCCGCGGGCACCGGGTCCGGCTGCTGGCGCAGGCCTGCGCGGGCAGTTCGACGGCGGAGTCCTGGCTGGCCGCCGAACCGCACAGCGCCGACGCGCTGGTGCTGCGGGCGGCGACCGAGACGGCCCGGGCGTTCACCCTGGCCATCTCGGCGGGCCGGGGTGCCCCGATCGACCGGTCCAGGATCGACACCGCCGTACTGGCCTGCCTGGCGGCCGCCGAGGCACACCCGCAGGACCCGACCCCCTGGGTCTCGCTGATCTCGGTGGCCCGGCTGTACCCGACCGGGGTGCGCCGCCAGGAACTCGCCCGCTGGTGGGACGAGCTGCACCGGCGCGACCCATACAACGTGGAGGGCCACCTGCAGATCCTGCACTACTACTCCGCGCGCTGGCACGGCACCCACGGCCTGATGTACGACTTCGCCCGCGACGCGGCCGGGGTGGCGCCACCGGGCTGTGCGCTGCCGGTCCTGGTGCAGTACGCCCGCGTCGAGGAGTTCCGGTTCGTCATGGACGCGGCGCAGGGGCAGCAGACCTCCGTGCAGCTGAGCCAGCACTGGAAGCACGACGGCGCGGTCAACGACGTGCGGCGCACCTGGGAACGCTGGATCGCCCAGCGCCCCGACGCCCCCCTCGCACCGGGCGAGCTGCGGGACGTCAACCACCTGACCCACGCGGCCTGTCAGGCCGGCGTGACCGACATCGCCTCGGCCCTGCTGCGGCTCCAGGGGACGCGGGCCACCCGCACCCCCTGGTCGTACACCGGCGATCCGGAGAAGCAACTCGTCAAGTGGCGCGCGGACCTGAGGGTGCGCGGCTGAGGCCGGGACGGCGGGTCAGCCCTCGGTCTGCTCGGCGGGCCGGGCCAGGCCCGTCGTCCACTTCTCCTCGATCCGGCCCGCCTTCCAGATCAGCAGGGCGATCGCCCAGGTGGCGAAGAAGAGGCCGACGATGACGAAGCCCACCGTGTTGAGGTCGAGCCCGGCGATCCAGTCCCAGAAGAAGCCGTGCAGGTCCAGCTTGTCGGCGAGCAGGCCGAGGAGCTCGACGGTGCCGATGATGAGGGCGACGGCGACGGACAGACCGGTGATGGTGAGGTTGTAGTAGACCTTGCGGACCGGCTTGGAGAACGCCCATTCGTAGGCGAAGTTCATGAACGAACCGTCGATGGTGTCGAGCAGCGACATGCCGGCCGCGAACAGTACCGGCAGCGTGAGGATGGCGTACCAGGGCAGCCCGGACGCGGCGCCGGAGCCGGCCAGGACCAGCAGGGCGATCTCGGTGGCGGTGTCGAAGCCGAGGCCGAACAGCAGACCGAGCGGGTACATCTGCCAGGGCTTGCTGATCGAACCGGTGACCCGGCCGAGGAAGCGGTTCATGAGACCGCGGTTGTTGAGCTGGGTCTCCAGGGCGGCCTCGTCGTAGGCGCCGGAGCGCATCTGGCGGAAGACCTTCCAGATGCCGGCCAGGATGACGAGGTTGATGCCGGCGATGAGGTAGAGGAAGGTGCCGGAGACCGTCGTACCGATCAGGCCGGTCACCTCGTGGAGGTGCGAGCCGTCGTCCCGGACCGGTCCGGCCAGGGTCTTCATGCCGAGCGAGAGCAGCAGGGAGAGGCCGAAGACGATGCTGGAGTGGCCGAGGGAGAACCAGAAGCCGACGGACAGCGGGCGCTGCCCCTCGCCCATCAGCTTGCGGGTGGTGTTGTCGATCGCCGCGATGTGGTCGGCGTCGAAGGCGTGCCGCATGCCGAGGGTGTACGCGGTGATGCCGATGCCGATGCCGAAGGACTCCTTGCCGACGCTGAAGTGCTGCGGAGCGATGATCCCGACCAGCGTGCCCCAGCCGATGACGTGCAGCGCGAGCACGAACCCCGCCATCCCCCCGACCCTGGCCCACTCCTGCCGCGTCATGGAACCGCGGACACGGCGCCAGGCCGAGCGCTTGGTCTCGGCCTGGGCGGGGAGGGACGGAGCGGAACCAGGGGCGGCCGTCATCGGGGGGTGGCATCCTTCGGTCGGGTCTGAGCAGCTGCTGTCGACAGCCTGGTGCCATACTCCCGTACTTGCAAATCGTTCGCACTAAAGGCAGTGGCAGGCCTTTCCCATGAGACGGTAAAGGGAAGGTAAGGCGCTCAGGCGGACAGGAGCCCGCTGCCCAGCCAGTCCCGGGTGTTCCGCACGCCGGGCAGGGCGAAGAAGTAGCCGCCGCCGGTCGGGGAGATGTAGTCGACGAGGGGCTCGTCGACGAGCCGGGTCTGGGTGGCCTCGAACTGGCGCCTGACGTCCTGGTTGTAGCAGCAGAAGACCAGACCCATGTCGAGGTTGCCGACGCTGTCGATCCCCCGGTCGTAGTTGTAGCCCCGGCGCAGGATGCGGGTGCCGTCGGTCTTCGCGGTGCGCGGGTTGGCCAGCCGGATATGGGCGTCCAGCGGGATGGCGTTGCCCTCGGGGTCCTTGGCGTACTGGGGGATGTCGGTCTCCTTGGCGCCGTCGAGCGGGGCGCCGGTGTCCTTGCGGCGGCCGAACATCAGCTCCTGCTCGCTGAGCGAGACCCGGTCCCAGAACTCCACGAGCATCCGGATGATCCGGATCACCTGGTAGCTGCCTCCGACGGTCCAGGCGGGCTCGCCCTGGCCGTCGCCCACCCAGATCAGCCGGTCGGTCTCGCGGGCGGAGTGCACGTCCGGGTTGGCGATGCCGTCCTTGAAGCCGAGCAGGTTGCGCTGGGCGCCGGTCGGCCGCGGGGCGTTCTGGAAACCGTCGATGCGCCACTTGATCTGCATGGCCCCACGGGTGTGCCGGGCGATGTCCCGCAGGGCGTGCAGCACGGTGTCCTGGCTGTCGGCGCAGATCTGCAGCGAGAGGTCACCGTGGCACTCGGCGGCGTTCAGGTTGTCGTTCGGGAAGGTCCGCATGGGCGTCAGCCGGGCCGGCCTCGCCTTCGCCAGGCCGTAGCGGTCGTCGAACAGGGAGGCGCCGACGCCGACCGTGACGGTCAGTGCGTCGGTGGGGACGTCCGGGCCGAGGATGCCGTTGTCGGAGGGCGGCGCGCCGACACCGAGGTCCTCCGGGGTGCCGCCGGAGGTGAGGAAACGGGCCCGCTCGGTGATCGTCTTCAGCAGCTCGGCGAGTTCCTGCCGGCTGTCGGCGATGACGTCGAGCGAGACGAAGGTGGCGGCGGCCGGGGCCGGGGTGAGGATGCCGGCCTGGTGGGCGCCGTGGAAGGGGATCCTGGTGGAGCTCGTCGCGTCGGCGGCCTGCGCCTGCGCGGTGCCGCCGGCCTGGCTGAGCGCGAAGCCGCCGCCGGCCAGCACCGCGCCCGCGGCCCCGGCGCCCAGCGCCGTGCGCACGAAGGAACGGCGGCCCGCGCCCACCGGGCAGGACGGGGTGTCGGCAGCGGACATCGGAGGGTTCCCTTCGTCGTACGGGTGCTGGTGCTGTGCGGGGTTCATCAGGCGGACTTCCTGATCTCCAGGAGGTCCGGCACCGGGGCGAGGTCCTCCAGGAGCTGCCCGGTGGCTCCGCTGATCCGCTGCCGGGTGACGGTGTCGAGCTTCTCGACCGGGGTCCAGGCGGTTCCCCGGTGCTCGGCGTCCAGCAGCTTCTGCAGCCGGGCCACGTCCGCGTCGACGGCCGGCAGCAGCTTCGGCGCCCGGGTGGTCAGCAGCGGCTCCAGTACGGTGAGCAGCTCGCGGGTGCCGGCCAGGTTGGCGTCCGCGGTGGCGAGGTTGGTGCCGCTGCCCTCGTCGGTGTCGGCGGTCAGCTCGAACTGGAGGGTGTTCTCCAGGATCTCGTGGGCGCGCAGCGGCAGGTCGCCCGGGTCGAAGTCCTGGGTGGGGAAAGCCTTTCGAAGGCCGGCAACGGCCTCGGCGAGCGCCTGGGCGGGGGCCTTCAGCTGTGCCGCCGACTGCCCGTGCCACAGCCCGTACTCGATCCGGTGGAAGCCGGCGAAGCCCTGGTCGCCGACGCCGCCCGGGAGGCCGTCGGCGCGACCGTTGATCTTCTTGTCGAAGTCCTCGAAGGTGCCGTAGGCGGCGCCGAGGGAGGAATAGGTGAGGTGGGCGGTGAGCCAGTCGGTGCGGGCCCGGTCGAGGTGGTCGCCCTCGATGTCGGCGTCGAGCGTGCGGGTCTGGGCCACGAGGGTGGCGAGTCCCTGGTCGACGTACGCCTCGTACGCCTTCAGCGGGGCGGCGAGGTCGCTCTCGGAGACCGGTACGACCGCCTTGGCGCCGCTTCCGCGGCCGCTGACGGTGACCGGCCTGGAGGTGACGGCCCGGCCGCCGGAGGGGACGCAGCGCCAGGCGTAGGTGCCGCCGGCGACGGTGGCGACCAGGGCGCGGGTGGTGCCGGGGGCGAGGCCCTCGATCTCGCCGTACACCGCGTTGGTGCTCGGGTCGATCAGATACACCTCGGAGGTCTTGCTGCCGGTGTTCTGCATCTGGAAGGTCCGGCGGCCGGGATCGGGTGCCGTGAAGCCCTTGCCGCACTCGGTCTCGGAGACGGCGACGGTCTGGCCGCTGCCGGGCTTGGGGCGGGCGAGGGCGACGAAGAGACCGGCGACCACCGCAGGCACGGCCACCACGGCGACAGGCACCACCCAGGCGGGCCGCCGCCGCGCCCCCTTCACAGGCTGGGACTGCGGGTGCGGGGGCTCAGGGTGCTCCGGGCCGGGTGTCGGCTCGGGGCCGGCGGCGGGCGGCTGCGAGTCGGGGCGGTCGGTGGCGGCCGGACCCTGCTGCGCCTCCGGGTTCTCCCCGGCGGGCCGCGCCGCCGCGCCGCCGTCGGCCGTCCGTGCGGTGGCGGGCGTCGGGGCCGTCGCTCGTACTCCGCGCACGAACAGGGTCATGACGACCGCGAGATAGCCGGCGTACCCGGTCACCTGGAGCCAGGTCATGGTCGGCGTGATGTTGAGGACGCCCTGGAGGAGGGTGCTGTACCAGGAGCCGGCGTCGACGCTGCCGCTGAGGTCGAGGGCGTACGCCGTGCCGCCCGGGAACACCCCGCCCTCCTGGAGGTCCCGCAGCCCGTAGCCGAGGACGCCGGCCGCGATGACGATGAGGACCGCACCCGTACAGGTGAAGAACTTCGTCAGGTTGATCCGCAGGACGCGCCGGTACAGACCCCAGCACAGGCCGGCCGCCAGGACGAGGCCGATCCCGGCGCCGGCCAGCGGGCCCGCGGACTCGCCGGCCGCCTGGGCGGTGGTCCACAGGAACAGCGCGGTCTCCAGGCCCTCGCGGCCGACCGCGAGGAACGAGGTGACCACCAGGACGCCCGAGCCCATGGCGAGCGCCCCGGTCACCTTCTCCTTGATCTCCCCGGAGAGGCTCCGGGCGGAGCGGCGCATCCAGAAGACCATCGCGGTGACGAAGGCGACCGCGATCACGCTGAGGGTGCCGCCGAAGGCCTCCTGTGCGGTCTCGGACAGCGACGCGGCGGTGAAGGTGAGTACCGCGCCGAAGCTCAGCGCCAGCGCGATCGCGGCGAGGACACCGGTCCACACCTGCGGCAGCCGGTTCCTGGCCCCGGCCCGCACCAGGGTGGCCACGAGGATGGAGACGATCAGCCCGGCCTCAAGGCCTTCCCTCAGACCGATCAGAAAACTCGGAAACGCGTCGTCCCACATCCGCCGCAGCCCTCCCCGGCAGGCCCGTCCCCGCCCCGTGGCTCGAACTTAGTGAAGGCATGCCTTACTTCCGCTCGACCATGATGACTACACCCATGTAGTCAACCGGTCATGAACAGGCAATGGTGCGGCAAAAGCCGGGACCGGCCGCGACAACGCACAGGGAGACACGGCCTGCCGGACGAACCCGCCCGGCCCGGTCATCGACTACAGTTCGACAGACCGTCTACAGATGTGTAGTCGAGCAACGAGAGGGCGCGTGCCGATGACCACTCCCCCACACCAGCCGGCGGTGCAGCTCGCCGTCAACGTACTGGACGCGCACTCGCTGCTGGCCGCGTTCGGCGTGCTGGGTGTCGGCGTGGTGATGTTCGCCGAGACGGGGCTGCTGATCGGCTTCTTCCTGCCGGGCGACTCACTCCTGTTCACCGCGGGCCTGCTCTGCACCGGCACCTCCGGCCAGGGCCTGAAGCTCTCGCTGCCCGCCCTGCTGGTCGCGGCGGCGGTGGGGGCGCTCGCGGGCTCGCAGACCGGGTACCTGCTGGGCCGCAGGGCCGGCGGCGCGCTGCTGGCGAGAAGCAGTTCGCAGCGCCTGCACGAGGGAGCCCGGCGCACCGAGGAACTGCTGGAGCGCTACGGCCACGCGAAGGCGATCGTACTGGCCCGCTTCGTGCCGGTGGTGCGCACGGTGCTGAACCCGCTGGCCGGGGCCCTCGGGGTGCCGGTCCGCACCTTCACCCTCTGGCAGGCCGTCGGCGGCCTGGTCTGGAGCCTCGGTCTGCCGCTCGCGGGGTACGCGCTGGGCTCGTCGATCCCGAACGTGGACCGGTACCTGCTGCCGATCATCGCCGTGATCGTGGCCGTTTCGCTGATCCCGCTCGCGGCCGAGGTGCTGCGGTCCCGCAGGGCCGCACGGGAGTCATGAACCGCAGGCGGGTCGCGGAGTTCGCCGGGAGCGCGGGGCTCGGCGCCTGGGCGGCGTTCGGGTTGCTGGCGCTGCTCGTGAGCGGCCGGCACGGCGCCCCGCTCGCCCTGGACCGGACTCTGCACGCCTGGTCGCTCGGGCACCGTCCGGACGTGGCGGTGGCCGTGGCCCGGGGCATCACCATGACCGGCACCGGGGTCGTCCCGTACGCCCTCGTCGTCCTGGCCGGACTGCTGGCGGGCCGCGGGCGGCGCGGGCGGGCGGGCACCGTGCTCCTCGGCATCCTCTGCCTCGCCCTGGGGCAGGCGCTCCGGTACGGCGTGATGGCGCTGGTCGCCCGCCCCCGGCCGCCGGAGCAGGACTGGGAGACCCTGGCCTCCGGCTGGTCGTTCCCGTCCGGCCACAGCACCACGGCCGCGCTGACCGCCGGCCTGGTCCTGCTCGCCCTGGCCGTCCGGGTCCCGCACGGCGGGTGGATCTGGCGTGCGACCGTCGCCTGCTGGGGGGGCGCCGTGGGACTGACCCGGGTGTTCCTCGGGGTGCACTGGTTCACCGACGTGCTCGGCGGCTGGCTGTTCGCCGTCGGCTGGCTCGGGGTGTGCGGGTGCGCGGCGGCCAGGTGGCTCCCGGTGGCCTGGCTGCCGCCGGGCCCCGGTGACGGGGCCGAGGCACCGGACCGGCCGGTGACCACCGGCTGACGCCACGCCCGTCCGATGATGCGGGCCGCCGGGGAACGCCCGCACGGTCACAGCGCCCGGCGCCGGATCAGCACGCCGAGCACCAACAGCCCCGGCAGCAGCGGGAGCCACACCGTCAGCAGCCGGTAGCCGAGTACGGCGGAGGTGGCCGCGGCGGCCGGGGCGCCCGACGCGGTGAGGGCGAGCGCCAGGGCGGCGTCCAGCGAGCCGAGCCCGCCCGGGGTGGGCAGCAGCGCGGCGGCGCCGCTGGCGGCGAGGTAGAGCAGCATCACCCGGGCCGGGGACAGCGGCAGTTCGATCGCCTGGGTGACCGCGATCAGGACCAGCGAGTGCAGTGCGGCGAAGGCGAGGGAGCCGCCCCACAGGGCCGCCGCGCGGGCCGGGTGGGCGTGCACCGCCCGGATGTCGCCCGCCACGGTCACCACCGCGGCCCGGCAGCGCGGCCACCACCGGGTGCGCAGCAGTACGCCGACCACGGTGGCCACGGCCCCGCAGCCGGCCAGGAACAGGACCGGCGGGACGTGCGGGACCCGCAGCAGGCCCGGGCAGGCGGGGGCGAGCGCGGCGATGAGGACGAGGCGGACCACGGCCCCGGCGGTGGCCTTGACGGCGAGGGCCGAGGCGCCACGGCCGGCCGGGAGCCCGCAGCGCATCAGGAAGCGCAGGTTGACGGCGCCCGCACCGAGTCCGGCGGGCAGCATGTGGTTGGCGGCCGAGGCGGCGAACTGGGCGGCGACCAGCCGCCGTCCGGGCAGCCGTTCGGTGACCGCCCCCTGCTGGGCGAGCGCCGAGGAGGCCCAGGTCCCGACCGCGGCCGTGGCCGCCACCAGGAGCCAGCCCTGGTCGGCGACGGCCAGCCGCCCGGCCCCGTGCTGCACGGTGGGCCAGTGCCGCCGGGCCAGGTAGAGCCCGCACAGCAGCAGGGTGAGACAGAGGCCGCTCTGCCAGTAGTGCAGTGGCCGGCGGACCGCGACGGAGCCGGCTTCCGGCGGCGCGCTCATGCCCCGGCCGGTGGCGTGGCGCCGTGCCGGCGGTTTCTGACGAGTACGGCGTGCGCGCTCACGGCCATCGATCCACCCACCCCTCTTTCCTACACACCGTAGGGTCAAAAACCCTACAACGTGTAGGGCTGACCTCGGTCTCAGGGACACGCATGGACAAACACTGCAAAACTAACCCGCTTTCGCGGTGCCCACCGCGCGCCGCACCCACCCGGACGGCGGCCCTACACCCTGTAAGGTTGAGCCATGGCTGGCACAGGGTCCCGTGGCAGAGCGGAGCGGCGCAGCGCCGGGGAGCTGGAGAGCGAGGTCCTGGCGACCCTGTGGGCGACCGAACGCCCGTTGACCCCGGCCGAGATCCAGTCCGAGATCGGCGGCCAACTCGCCTACAACACGGTCCACACGATCCTGAAGCGCTTGTACGACAAAGGGCTGGTGCTGCGGGACGCGGACGGGCGGCGCGGCGCCTATCGGCCGGCGAAGAACGCGGCGGAGCTGACGGCCGAGGCCATGCACGAGGCTCTGGACCGCGGGCCCGACCCGATCGCCGCGCTCCAGCAGTTCGTGTCCGGGCTGGGCCCGGAGGAGGAACGGGCGCTCAGGAACCTGTTCGCCGGGGGCGGCGCATGAGGTTCGACGTCTACACCCCGCTGCTGGTCTCCCTGGTGCTGCCGCTGCTCTGTCCGGTGATCGGCCGACGGGTGGCCCCGGCGCTGGCGGCGCGTGTGCTGGCGTCGGCCGCCGTGCTGACCGCGGCCGCCACCACCTGGTCCCTGATCCTGCTGACGACCGCTCTGCTCGGCGACGCGCCGCCGGTGGTCCGGGAGGCCCACGAGGACGGACACCGGCTGGCCGATCCGGTACCGGAGGTGATCGGCGTCGCCGCCTGCCTCGCGCTGGTCGTGGTGGTGTGGCGGGTGCAGCGGGCCGTCCGGGCCGAACGCGGTACCCGGCGGGCGCTGCGGCGGCTGTGCGAGGGGCAGCCACGGGACACCGAGCTGGTGGTGGCCGCCTCGAAGGTGCCGCAGGCGTTCGCGATCCCGGGCCGGCCAGGCCGGATCCTGGTCACCTCGGCGATGCTGGGCGCGCTGACACCGGCGGAGCGGCGGGTGCTGCTGGCCCACGAAAGGGCCCATCTGGCCCACCGGCACGGCAGCCTGGTGGCGGCCACCACCCTGGCCGTGGCCGCCAACCCGCTGCTCGTGCCGGTCCGTTCGGCGGTGGCCTTTCTGGTGGAGCGCTGGGCCGACGAGCAGGCCGCGGCCGCCGTCGGCGACCGGGCGACCACCGCCCGCGCGCTGGCCCGCGCCGCCCTCAGCGC
>NZ_JBEYFC010000245.1:0-12838 GCF_040634175.1 Streptomyces sp. NPDC007162 | reverse complement strand
GTGGGAGTACGTCGCCCCCGAGGCCCGCGACTACGACCCCGAACTCGTAAGGTCTTCTCCGTGCTGGAAGAGATGCGGATACGGTCCCTCGGAGTCATCGACGACGCCGTCGTCGAGCTGTCGCCGGGGTTCACCGCCGTCACCGGTGAGACCGGTGCGGGCAAGACCATGGTGGTCACCAGCCTCGGGCTGCTGCTCGGCGGGCGGGCGGATCCCGCGCTCGTGCGGATCGGGTCCGAGAAGGCGGTCGTCGAGGGGCGCGTCACGGTGCCCGCGGGCGCCTCCGCGGGCGTACGGGCCGAGGAGGCCGGTGCCGAGCTGGACGACGGGGCGCTGCTGATCAGCCGTACCGTTTCCGCCGAGGGGCGTTCCCGGGCGCACCTGGGCGGGCGGAGCGTGCCCGTGGGGCTGCTCGCCGAGCTCGCCGACGACCTGGTGGCCGTGCACGGGCAGACCGACCAGCAGGGCCTGCTGAAGCTGTCCCGGCAGCGCCAGGCCCTCGACCGGTACGCGGGCGACGGCGTCGCCGTGCCGCTCGCCAAGTACGGCGAGGCGTACCGGCGGCTGCGGGCCGTGGCGGTGGAGCTGGACGAGATCGTCACCCGGGCGCGGGAGCGGGCCCAGGAAGCCGACATGCTGCGGTACGGGCTGGACGAGATCGCGGCCGTGGAGCCACGGCCCGGCGAGGACGTCGAGCTCGCCGAGGAGGCCGAGCGGCTCGGGCACGCCGAGGCGCTGTCGTCGGCCGCGACCGCCGCGCACTCCGCGCTCGCGGGCAACCCCGAGGACCCCGAGGGCATCGACGCGGCCACCCTGGTCGCCGGCGCCCACCGGGCCCTGGAGACCGTACGGTCGCACGACCCGGCGCTGGCCGCGCTCGCCGACCGGATCGGTGAGATCGGGATCCTGCTGGGCGACGTGGCCGGGGAGCTGGCCGGGTACGCCGACGACCTGGACGCCGATCCGCTGCGGCTGGCGGCCGTGGAGGAGCGGCGGGCCGCGCTCACCGCGCTGACCCGCAAGTACGGGGAGGACGTCAGCGCGGTGCTGGCCTGGGCCGAGCAGGGTGCCGCACGGCTCACCGAACTCGACGGCGACGACGAGCGGATCGACGAGCTGACCGCCGAGCGGGACGCGCTCCGTGCCGAACTGGGCGGACTCGCACAGGCGTTGACCGACGCGCGGACGGAGGCCGCCGAGCGGTTCGCCGCGGCCGTCACCGCCGAGCTGGGCTCCCTCGCGATGCCGCACGCGCGTGTGTCCTTCGCGATCCGGCAGACCGAGGACCCCGAGGGCGTGGAGGTCGGCGGCCGCCCGGTGGCCTACGGTCCGGCGGGCGCCGACGAGGTCGAGCTGCTCCTCGCCCCGCACCCCGGCGCCCCGCCGCGTCCGATCGCCAAGGGCGCCTCCGGCGGTGAGCTGTCCCGGGTGATGCTCGCGGTGGAGGTCGTCTTCGCGGGCACCGACCCGGTCCCGACGTACCTCTTCGACGAGGTCGACGCGGGTGTGGGCGGCAAGGCGGCGGTCGAGATCGGCCGGCGCCTCGCGAAGCTCGCCAGGTCCGCGCAGGTGGTCGTGGTCACCCACCTTCCCCAGGTGGCCGCCTTCGCCGACCGCCAGTTGCTGGTGGAGAAGACCAACGACGGCACGGTCACCCGCTCCGGCGTGAAGGTCCTGGAGGGCGAGGAGCGGGTTCGGGAGCTGTCCCGGATGCTGGCCGGCCAGGAGGACTCGGAGACGGCCCGGGCGCACGCGGAGGAACTGCTCGCGACGGCACGCGCGGACCGCTGACAGAACACGGGGCGGCGACGGGGCGGCGCTTTCGTGCGCCGCCCCGCACCCGCCTCGGCGGGCCCCTTTCTTCACTCTCCCGGGTGACACGCTCCGGCGCATTGCCCCCGCCCGCCTCGGTATGTGCCGCCCCGGGGTACGCGGAACCCCCTTGTGTGCTGGCATCCTTGACGGGGACGGGGTGTCCGGGGGAGGGCGCACGGCGACCCCTTCGGCCCGATACCTTCTGTACGTTCCCTCGTGACCGCCCCACGCCGAACCAGGAGCACGGCCGCGTGAGCCCCGTGAGCAGCAACGCACCGCACGGCCAGTCGCCGCTGCGCACCGTGCAGGTACTGGGCGGCGGCAACGCCGGCAGCAGTGCGCACGTGCGTTCGCTCGCCGCCGGCCTCGTCGCGCGGGGCGTGCGGGTCACGGTGTGCGCCCCCCTGGAGGCCGATCGCGCCTACGGCTTCTCGGATGCCGGCGCCGACCACGTGCACGTGCCCCGCAGCAGCGACCCGGGGTCGGTCGCCGCGCTCCGTGCGGCCTGCACCGACGCCGACCTGGTGCACGCCCACGGCCTGCACGCCTCCTTCCGTGCGGCGCTGGCGCTGAGCGGCCGCAGTACCCCGCTCGTCGTCACCTGGCACAACCGGGCGCACGCCGAGGGTGCCCGGGCGCATCTGCTGCGGATGCTGGAACGGCGCGTGGCGCGGGCCGCCGCAGTGGTCCTCGGGACCACGTCCGACCTGGTGGACCGAGCCCGCCGTACCGGCGCCCGGGACGCCCGGCTCGCCGCCGTGGCGCTGCCCGGACCGCGGCCCGCGAAGGGGGACGACCCGGAGGGGCTGCGGCCCAAGGTGCGCGCCGAACTCGGCGCCATGGGGCGGCCGTTGCTCATGGCGGTCGGCTCCCTCGACCGGTATCGCGGCTACGACGTGCTGCTGGACGCGGCCCACGCCTGGCGGCGGCTCGACCCGGTACCGCTGCTCGTCGTCGCCGGGGAGGGCCCGCTCCGTGCGGAGTTGCAGCGGCGGATCGAGGCCGAGGATCTGCCCGTCCGGCTCGTCGGCCGCCGTGACGACGCCACCGAGCTGCTCGCCGCCGCCGATCTCGCGCTGCTGCCCAGCCGCTGGGAGTCCCGCTCGGTCCTCGCGCAGGAGGCCCTGTACGCGCGCGTGCCCCTGGTCGCGACCGCCGTCGGCGGCATCCCCGACCTGGTCGGAGACGCGGCCGAGCTCGTCCCGTACGGCGACGCGCCGGCCCTCGCCGCCACCGTCGTACGCCTGCTCGGCGACCCCGAGCGGTGCGCGGAACTGCGCGAGAAGGGCGCCCGACAGGCGGCGAGCTGGCCGACCGAGGACGAGACGGTCGCCCAAGTCCTCAGCGTGTACGACGAATTGACCCAGCCCCGGCCGCTGCCCTAGGGCACGTGCCTGCGGGCCCTGAGTGCCAGGCTCAACGCCAGGACCACCTGTGGGTCGTCGAGGTCGGTGCCCAGCAACTCCCCGATCCTGGCGAGGCGGTTGTAGAGGGTCTGCCGGTTGAGGTGGAGTTCGCGGGCCGTCTCCGCCTTGCGGCCGGCGTGCGCCAGATACGTCTCCAGGGTGGGCAGCAGCGGCGGCCTGGAGCGGTGGTCGTGCTCGCGGAGCGGGCCGATCGCACGGTCCACGAACGCGGCGAGGTCGGGGTGGTCGCGCAACCGCCACAGCAGCAGGTCGATGTCGAGGCGGCGGGCGTCGTACCAGGGGCGGTCGGAGAGTCCCTGGGCGGCCGTCGCCGTCTCCGCCGCGTGCCGCAGCCCCGCCGAGGCCGCCGCCCAGCCGCCCGCCGCCCCGACCACCACGACCGGCGCGGCGGTCCCGGGGCGCTGCATCCCGGCACGCTCCACGCCCGCCCGCAACGCCGCCGCCACCCGGTCCGCGACCGTCGTCCGCTCCGCCTCCGAGCGCAGGCCCAGCAGCAGCGGCACGCGGCCCTCGACCGGCCGTACGCCCAGCAGGACCGGGACGCCCACGGCCGCCAGCTCCTCGCCGACCGCCCGGGCCAGCACGGCCCAGCCGCCGCCCGGGGAGCCCGGCGAGAGGGAGTCGGCGATCCGCATGACCACGGGCAGCAGCGGGCTGCCGCCCGGCTTGAAGCCGAGGACCCGGGCCTGGGCCGGGGCGTCCTGCGCGGTGATGCGGCCCTCGGCGAGGTCGGTCAGGAAGTCGCCGCGCCCGCGGGCCGCCAGCTCCTCCTCCTGGCGGGCCTGCATCAGCACGACGGCCACGATCCCGGCGGCGCGTTCGGCGGCGATGCGGTGGACGGGAGCGAGGGCGCCGCGCACCGGCAGCAGGACCAGCCGGGCGCGCACCGAGCCCGTGCCGGGTCCGCCGCCCGGCACGTCCACCAGGACCGACCCGGTCGGCGGCGGCGCGTCCCTGTGCTGGCCGCGCAGCCCTTCCCACACCTGGAGCGGATCCGCGCCCTCGGGGCCCGACCCGGCGGCGTACAGCAACTGGCCGTCGGTGGTCTCCAGGAAGACCGGGTTGCCGCTGAAGTCGGCCAGGATGGCCAGCACCTGCGGCACCCCGCCGCCGCCCAGCAGCGCCTCGGTGCAGCGGCGGTGCACCTCCTCGGCGCGCTGGAGGAGCGTGTAGTGGTGGTTGACGATCTCGGTGTGGATCTCCTCCGTCACCGTCACGAAGGGCACCTCGCGGTGCAGCACGACGAGCGGCAGCCCGGTCGCCCGGGCGGTGTCGACGAGCGTGGCGGGCAGCCGGGAGAAACGCGGGCCCAGTTCCACCACCAGGGCGGCGATGCCCCGCTCGGCGAGGGTGCGCACGAACGCCCGCTGGTCGGTGGGCCGGGTGCCCAGGCCGTAGCCGGTGGTGAGCAGCAGCTCGCCGCCCTTCAGCAGCGAGGCGATGTTCGGCACCTCGCCCGCGTGCACCCAGCGCACGGTCCGGCCCAGCCGGTCCGCGCAGGCCAGGATCTCCGGGAGCCCGCTGCGCAGTCCGGGCAGCTCGAGCGCCCGCTGCACGGTGATCCCGGCGCCCCGGGTGTCGAATCCGCTCCCCGTCCCGCTGTCCATGGAGCGGACGCTACCTGGGCAGACGCTGCCGCGACAGTTCCCGTCGGCGGCAGCGCCCCGGAGGCTATCCCCCGTACGCCCCGGAGGCCGTCAGCCGCAGTGCCGTGTCGATCAGCGGCACATGGCTGAACGCCTGCGGGAAGTTCCCCACCTGCCGCTTCAACCGCGGGTCCCACTCCTCGGCGAGCAGCCCGAGGTCGTTGCGCAGTGAGAGGAGCTTCTCGAAGAGCCTGCGGGCCTCGTCGACGCGGCCGATCATGGCGAGGTCGTCGGCCATCCAGAACGAGCAGGCCAGGAAGGCGCCCTCGTCACCGGGAAGCCCGTCGACGCCCTCGTCGCCGCCCGAGGTCGGGTAGCGCAGGATGAAGCCGTCCGACGTGGACAGCTCGCGCTGGATGGCCTCGATGGTGCCGATGACCCGCTTGTCGTCCGGCGGCAGGAACCCCATCTGCGGGATCAGCAGCAGCGACGCGTCCAGCTCCTGGGAGCCGTAGGACTGCGTGAACGTGTTGCGTTCCTTGTCGTAGCCCTTCTCGCAGACATCCCGGTGGATGTCGTCGCGCAGTTCCTTCCAGCGCTCCAGCGGGCCGTCCGCGTCCCCGGACTCGATCAGCTTGATGGTGCGGTCCACCGCGACCCAGGCCATCACCTTGGAGTGCACGAAGTGCCGGCGCGGCCCGCGTACCTCCCAGATGCCCTCGTCCGGCTCGTCCCAGTGGTCCTCCAGGTAGCGGATGAGCTTGAGCTGGAGCAGGGAGGCGTAGTCGTTGCGGGCGAGACCGGTCATGTGGGCCAGGTGCAGGGCCTCGGTGACCTCGCCGTAGACGTCCAGCTGGAGCTGGTGCGCCGCGCCGTTGCCCACCCGGACCGGCGCGGAGTTCTCATAGCCGGGCAGCCAGTCCAGCTCGGCCTCGCCCAGCTCGCGCTCGCCCGCGATGCCGTACATGATCTGCAGGTTCTCGGGGTCGCCGGCGACCGCGCGCAGCAGCCACTCGCGCCAGGCGCGGGCCTCCTCGCGGTAGCCGGTGCGCAGCAGCGAGGACAGGGTGATCGCCGCGTCGCGCAGCCAGGTGTAGCGGTAGTCCCAGTTGCGGACGCCGCCGATGTCCTCCGGAAGAGAGGTCGTGGGCGCGGCGACGATGCCGCCGGTGGGGGCGTACGTCAGGGCCTTCAGCGTGATCAGCGAGCGGATCACGGCCTCCCGGTAGGGGCCGTGGTACGTGCAGTGCTCGACCCAGTCGCGCCAGAACTCCTCCGTCGCCTCCAGCGACTGCTCGGGCTCGGGCAGCGGCGGCGCCTCCTTGTGCGAGGGCTGCCACGAGATGGTGAAGGCGATCCGGTCGCCGGGGGCCACCGTGAAGTCGGCGTAGGTGGTCAGCGACTTGCCGTAGGTCTCGGCGGCGGTGTCGAACCACACCGAGTCGGGGCCCGCGACGGCCACCGTACGGCCGTCGTGCTTGTGCACCCAGGGGACCACCCGGCCGTAGGAGAACCGCATCCGCAGCACCGAGCGCATCGGGACCCGGCCGGTGACGCCCTCGACGATGCGGATCAGCTGGGGCGCGCCGTCACGCGGCGGCATGAAGTCGGTGACCCGGACCGTGCCGCGCGGGGTGTCCCACTCCGACTCCAGGATCAGCGAGTCGCCGCGGTAGGTGCGGCGGGCCGCGGTCGGCGGCTCGGAGTCGGCGGCGTGCGCCGGGCCGAGCCGCCAGAAACCGTGTTCCTCGGTGCCGAGCAGACCGGCGAAGATGGCATGCGAGTCGAAGCGGGGCAGGCACAGCCAGTCCACCGTGCCGTCCCGGCAGACCAGGGCAGCGGTCTGCATGTCTCCGATGAGTGCGTAGTCTTCGATGCGCCCGGCCACGTGCAACTCCAGTCGAACGGCCACGTCACCCCCCAGGCAAAAGGGGGGCTGTCGCTAGTGCGGTCAAGGGGGGTTGTTGTTGTGCGTCGTTGAGCGGTGAAGCAAAGCAGCCCGCCATGCCCTGAGGCAAAACGACAGTCATAGCTCAACGAACTGCCAAGCTCTCGTTGTTCCGGGAGTGCGGGCGGGGGTGTGCCGTTCTTTTCCGGACTGGCTCGGCAGCGAGTGTCCGAGCAGGATACGACGCACGTAGATGATCTGCGTGCCGCTCCGGGCAACCCGTGTGGGCCGAACGGGTGAGCGCTGAGTGAAAAGCCGGTAAGCAGGACCCCACATCTGTGCCGACATGTGTACGGAGCGTGGCCGGAAGCCATCTCTCCGAGGCGCTGATACCCTGGTAGCCCGTGGACCGGTGGGCGCGAAACCCCCGAACCGCAGCGACGGCACCACCCCCGGAAACGCCCGGACGGCCGCCGTACCGCACGACAGACCGCGACCACGGGAGCCCCCTCTTGGCCATGCCGCCGCATGCTTTCCGAAACAGCACAGCCACGACGACCAAGCACATCTTCGTCACCGGGGGTGTCGCCTCCTCGCTCGGCAAGGGCCTGACGGCCTCCAGCCTGGGCATGCTGCTCAAGGCACGGGGCCTGCGCGTCGTGATGCAGAAGCTCGACCCGTACCTGAACGTCGACCCCGGCACGATGAACCCCTTCCAGCACGGTGAGGTGTTCGTCACCAACGACGGCGCCGAGACCGACCTGGACATCGGCCACTACGAGCGCTTCCTCGACCGCGACCTGGACGGCTCCGCCAACGTCACCACGGGCCAGGTCTACTCGACGGTGATCGCCAAGGAGCGGCGTGGCGAGTACCTGGGCGACACCGTCCAGGTCATCCCGCACATCACCAACGAGATCAAGCACCGCATCCGGCGCATGGCGACCGACGAGGTCGACGTCGTCATCACGGAGGTCGGCGGCACGGTCGGCGACATCGAGTCGCTGCCGTTCCTGGAGACCGTCCGCCAGGTCCGCCACGAGGTCGGCCGGGACAATGTCTTCGTGGTCCACATCTCGCTGCTGCCCTACATCGGCCCGTCCGGCGAGCTGAAGACCAAGCCCACCCAGCACTCGGTGGCCGCGCTGCGCAACATCGGCATCCAGCCGGACGCGATCGTGCTGCGCTGCGACCGCGAGGTCCCCACCGCCATCAAGCGCAAGATCTCGCTGATGTGCGACGTCGACGAGGCCGCGGTCGTCGCCTGCCCGGACGCCCGCTCGATCTACGACATCCCGAAGACCGTGCACGGCGAGGGCCTGGACGCCTACGTCGTCCGCAAGCTGGACCTGCCGTTCCGCGACGTGGACTGGCGGACCTGGGACGACCTGCTCGACCGCGTCCACAACCCCGACCACGAGATCACCCTCGCGCTGGTCGGCAAGTACATCGACCTGCCCGACGCCTACCTGTCGGTCACCGAGGCGCTGCGCGCCGGCGGCTTCGCCAACCGGGCCCGCGTGAAGATCAAGTGGGTGACCTCGGACGACTGCAGGACCCCGGCCGGTGCCGCCGCCCAGCTGTCCGACGTGGACGGCATCTGCATCCCCGGCGGCTTCGGCGACCGCGGCGTGCTCGGCAAGGTCGGCGCCATCCGCTACGCCCGCGAGAACCGGATCCCGCTGCTCGGCCTCTGCCTGGGCCTGCAGTGCATCGTGATCGAGGCCGCGCGCAACCTGGCCGACATCCCGGACGCCAACTCCACCGAGTTCGACTCCGCCACCGGCCACCCGGTCATCTCCACCATGGCCGAGCAGCTGGACATCGTCGCCGGTGAGGGCGACATGGGCGGCACCATGCGGCTGGGCATGTACCCGGCCAAGCTGGCCGAGGGCTCCATCGTGCGCGAGGTGTACGACGGCAAGGAGTACGTCGAGGAGCGGCACCGGCACCGCTACGAGGTCAACAACGCCTACCGCGCCGAGCTGGAGAAGAAGGCCGGCATCCTGTTCTCCGGCACCTCCCCGGACGGCAAGCTCGTCGAGTACGTCGAGTACCCGCGCGACGTCCACCCCTACCTGGTCGCCACCCAGGCCCACCCGGAGCTGCGCTCCCGCCCGACCCGCCCGCACCCGCTGTTCGCGGGCCTGGTGAAGGCGGCGGTCGCACGTCAGCAGGGCGCCGTCGAGCAGGGGAATGCGAAGTAACACACCGGTTGTACGGTGGCCGGGGCGCATACCTTCAAAGGTGAGCACCCCGGTTTTCTTCTCTGCAGGTGGCAGGCGCGTGGAAGGGCGGCACGGCATGACGATCAAGGACACCCCCGAGGAGTGGGAGATCCGGGCGACCCAGACCCCCTTCGTGGGCAACAAGACCTCCGTCCGCACGGACGAGGTGGTCATGCCCGACGGCACGGTGGTCCGCCGCGACTACCAGGTCCACCCCGGCTCCGTCGCCGTCCTCGCCCTCGACGAGGAGGACCGCGTCCTGCTCATCCGCCAGTACCGGCACCCGGTCCGGCAGAAGCTCTGGGAGATCCCGGCCGGCCTGCTCGACGTCCCCGGCGAGAACCCGCTGCACGCGGCCCAGCGCGAGCTGTACGAGGAGGCGCACGTCAAGGCCGAGGACTGGCGGGTGCTCACCGACCTCTACACCACCCCCGGCGGCTGCGACGAGGCCGTACGGGTCTTCCTCGCCCGCGATCTCGCGGAGGCCGAGGGGGACCGCTTCGAGTCGGAGCACGAGGAGACCGACCTGGAGTACGCGCGCGTGCCGGTCGGCGAACTGGTCCGCCTGGTGCTCGCCGGCGACCTGCACAACACCTGCCTCGTGACGGGCGTCCTCTCCCTGGTCGCCGCCCGCGCCGGCGACGGTCTCGACGCCCTGCGCCCGGCCGACGCCCCCTGGCCGGCCCGCCCCTTCGAGTCCTGATCCCGCCCTCCGGGTCCCGAACCCACCCGCCCGGGTCCCGAACCCGCCGCCCCGAGGCGAGAGCCCTCCCTCTGGGCGTACCGGTGTGACCATCGCCTGATCCGATCGGGCGATGCGCCCGCCGCGCTCCGCGGGGAACGCCCGTGCACGTGAACTAGGCTCGACGCGAGTGAGCCGAAACGCCCGAACCGGAGTCCCGGCGGGCTTGCGTGTGCGGTGGGACGGGAGTGTGGCCCGTGACGGATCAGGCGGTGGACACAGGCGGCGCACGACTGGCGGCGCCCGCGGCCCCGGACGACCAGTTCCTGGGCCGCACAAGGGAGTTGAAGGAACTGCGCGCGGACATCGAGCGCGCGGGCCTGGACACCATCGCGGGCCGCAAGGCCCCCCGCGCCCGGGTCCTGCTGATCGCGGGCCGCCCCGGATCCGGACGCACCGCCCTCGCCGCGGAACTGGTCCGCCGGGTCGCCGCCGACTACCCCGACGGGGTGCTGCGCGCCCGCCTCGCCGAGCCCGACGGCACCCCGGTCCCCGTCGAGCGCACGGCCCGCGAACTGCTCATCGCGCTCGGACTGCCCACCCCGCCCGGCGCCGCCGAGGACGACCTCACCCACGCCCTGCGCACCGCCCTCACCGACCGCCGGATGCTGCTCCTGCTGGACGACGCCCCGAGCGCCGAAGAGGTCGACGCGCTGCTTCCGGACACCCCCGACTGCCTGGCCGTCGCCGTCTCCGGGGGCCCGCTCACCGGGATCTCGGACGTCCGCCCGTGCACCCTGGGCGGTCTCGACACCAAGTCGGCGGTGGAACTGCTCGCCCGCTACACCGGCTCGGTCCGCATCACCGTCGACCCGCGGTCCGCCGAGGCGCTGGTCGAGGTGTGCCAGGGACACCCCGCCGCGCTCACCCTGGCCGGCGGCTGGCTGGCCGCCCGCCCCCAGGTGGCCGTCTCCGACCTCGCCAAACGCCTGCACGCGGACGCCGACGACAGCAGCGCCCTGGCCAGGGTCTTCCGGTTCGTGCACGGCCAGCTGCCCGCCCAGGCCGCCCGGATACTGCGACTGCTCAGTCTGGCCCCGGCCGGCCTGGTCGACCCGCACACCGCCTCGGCCCTGGCAGGCTGCTCGGTCGACACCGCCCGCACCACCCTGGACGAACTGGTCCGCCTCGGCCTGCTGCACGACGCGGCCTCCCCGCTGCCCCAGTACGAGGTCCCGGGCTGCCTGCACCCGCTGATCCGGGCCATGGCCGAGACCCAGGAGCGGACCGGCGAGCTCCAGCTGGCCCGCGCCCGGATGCTGGAGCGCACGGTACGGCTGCTGCAGTCCTGCCGGGCGATCACCGAGACCGACAACCCGCAGGCCCGCGAGAAGCTCCAGGCGCTCCCGCGCGAGCTGCGCTTCCCCGCTCCCAGGGCCGCCGCCGACTGGCTGCGGGTCCGGCGCCCCGCCCTGCTGGCCGCCGCCCGCGCCGCGGTCGCCGACGGCGAGCTGGACACCCTGGCCCGCCGCCTGATGGCCCAGCTGGTCAAGGCCATGGTGGCGCACTTCGGCACCCGGGCCGCGGCCCCCGACCTGTACGGCGTCCACCGGCTCGTCCTCGACGTCGCCGAGCGCCGGGACCTGCCCCGCGAGCAGGCCGCGGCCCTGCTGAACCTGGGTGACCTGGACGCCCAGACCGGGCGTACCCACGCTGCGCTGGTGCGCTACCGGTCTGCTCTGGACGCCGGACGCAGGGCACATGACCCCTACGCCACCGGTCGCGCAATGGAATCCGTAGGCGGTGCGCATCAGGAGCTGGGGGACTACGACCGGGCCGCCGACTGGTTCGGCCGCGCCCTCGCCCAGCGCCTGGCCCGTGACGAGCGTGCCGAGGCCGCCCGGCTCTACGGCCGTATCGCCGGCGCGCACACCTACGCGGGCCGTTACGGCGAGGCGCTCAGGGCCTGGCGGGCGGCAGTTTCCGGCCACCGCAAGAACGGCGATGTGGCCGCGCAGGCACGGGCGTTGAGCGAACTGGCCCGGGTGCAGGAGTACGCCGGACGTCCGGAGGAATCGCTGCGCACCTGCCAGGAGGCGGTGGAATGGGCGCGCCGCGCCGAGGACACCAGGCTCCAGGCGGCGCTCCAGCTCCGGCTGGCCGACACGCTGGAGCGGCTCGGCGACTCCACCGCCGCAAGCCTGCACCGGGCGGCGGCCGAGCGCATGCTGGGTGAGGAGACCACGACCCCCTCGGGCTCCGAATCCGAGCCGGAACAGGGCGCTAACACCTACGAAATCCGTACTGACTCCGGGAAAGATTGATGCAATGAAAGGCTAGACACTCGGAACGCCTTCATTAAACTGGCTCTGCCGCCGGTTCTCCTGCGGTGTCTCCTGGTGTACCCCGTATGCCGGGTATGTGCAGTCATGCCCCCACATCCTCTGAGCCAAGGACCGTGATCGACGTGAAGGTCGGCATCCCCCGCGAGGTCAAGAACAACGAGTTCCGGGTGGCCATCACCCCGGCCGGCGTCCACGAGCTGGTGCGTCACGGCCACCAGGTCGTCATCGAGCGCGGCGCCGGGGTCGGCTCGTCGATCCCGGACGACGAGTACACCGCCGCCGGCGCCACGATCCTGGACACCGCCGACGAGGTGTGGGCCACCGCCGACCTGCTGCTGAAGGTCAAGGAGCCCGTCGCGGAGGAGTACCACCGGCTGCGCAAGGACCAGACCCTCTTCACCTACCTGCACCTGGCCGCGTCCAAGGAGTGCACCGACGCCCTCCTGGAGTCCGGCACCACGGCGATCGCCTACGAGACCGTCGAGCTGCCGAGCCGCGCCCTGCCGCTGCTCGCGCCCATGTCCGAGGTCGCCGGCCGGCTCGCCCCGCAGGTCGGTGCCTACCACCTGATGCGCGCCAACGGCGGCCGTGGTGTGCTGCCCGGCGGTGTCCCCGGCGTGCTCGCCGCCAGGGCCGTCGTCATCGGCGGCGGGGTCTCCGGCTGGAACGCCGCCCAGATCGCCATCGGCATGGGCTTCCACGTGACCCTGCTGGACAAGGACATCAACAAGCTCAAGGAGGCCGACAAGGTCTTCGGCACCAAGATCCAGACAGTGGTCTCCAACTCCTTCGAGCTGGAGAAGGCCTGCCTGGAGGCCGACCTCGTGATCGGCGCGGTGCTCATCCCGGGCGCCAAGGCCCCGAAGC